>CALVKH010000001.1 GCA_944332575.1 uncultured Bacilli bacterium
GAAATGAGGTCTTATGAAAGTATTAGTAATTATTCCAGCATATAATGAGGAAAAAAGTATATTAAAGACTGTTAATAGTTTAGAAAAAATAAAATTAAAAGGACATACTCTAGATTATATTGTGATTAATGATGGATCCGTTGACAAAACCAAAGAAGTGTGTGAATCTAATCATCTTAATTTTATTGATTTACCATTTAACCTAGGAATTGGTGGAGCTGTTCAAACGGGATATAAATATGCTTATTATAATGATTATGATGTAGCTATTCAGTTTGATGGAGATGGACAACATGATGGTAGTTATATAAATAATTTAGTAACAGAAATAAAAAACGGTAATAATATTGTTATAGGGTCTAGATTTGTTAGTGAATTAAGCGAATTTAAATCAACAAAAATAAGAAGAGTAGGGATATCCTTTTTATCATGGCTAATCAAAGTGGTTACTGGTAAGAAGATATATGATCCAACCAGTGGATTTAGGGCAGCAGATAAAAAGATAATTAAGTTATTTGCTAATGATTATCCAATTGATTATCCAGAACCTGATACTATTGTAACTGTTATAAAAAAAGGATATAAAGTAGCAGAGATACCTGTTAAAATGAATAAACGTGAAAGTGGAAAAAGTTCTATTAATCCGGTTAAATCTATTTATTATATGATTAAAGTAAGCTTAGCTATTATTATAGCAGGAGCATCTTCTAAGAAAGGAAGTGAATAATATGCCTTTAAAATTAGTTATTGTTTTAATTTTATTTGCATTATTATTTGTTATTTATGTATGGACTAATGTTATTAAAAGAAATTTAATTATTAAATATGCTTTATTATGGTTAATATTTAGTGTTGCTATGACTATCGCAGTATTAATTCCAGATGTTTTAAAAGTTATTTGCAATTCTATTGGTATAGCTACCGTATCTAACTTTATTTTCTTCTTAGGATTTGGAATATTACTATTTATTACTTTTGTTTTAACAGAAGTGGTATCTACTCAAAAAGCTAAAATTACTACTCTTGCGCAAGAAGTTGCTATACTAAAGCATAAGACAGGTAAATAAGTATGAATGCAGTAATTAATTTAATCAAAAAATATAGTGTATTTTTAAAATACATGATTTCAGCAGGTATTTCTTTTGTTTTAGATTTATCGCTTTTTACTTTATTTAATTTTCTTTTAAAAAGTTCTATAAGCGATATTTCTATCATTGTAGCAACTGTTTTAGCAAGAATCATTTCATCTTTTATTAATTATTTAATGAATAGAAATGGTGTATTTAAGAAAAATACTAATAAGATAGATACAACTACTTTAGTAAAATATTATATTTTAGTGGTTGTTCAAATGGTTGTTTCTGCAACCTCAGTATTAGGATTATACCGATTAACTAATATGAATGAAACTTTAATTAAAATACCAGTAGAAATTATTCTATTTTTGGTTAATTATTTTGTTCAAAAACACTTTATATTTTATGATGATAAAAAAAGGAAGTATAAACATGAAAAAGTATAGAAATATAATTTACTTTATTTTAGGAATAATAACTACTTTTAGTTTATTATTTCCAGTAACTTCTAGTGGATTAAAATTTTCAAGAAGTAATACCATGATGATTACCTATGTAGTTTTAGCAGCTCTTTTATTTATATTTTATAGAAAATATTTTGCTAAATTTAAAAGGAAAACTACTTATAATATTATTGCTATTATTTTTAGTTTATTAATGGTATTTGGTTATAGTTATGACATTGTTCATAATGCTTCATTAGTATTAGGAGATATATCATTAATTCTATTTTCGATTTTAAAAGGAATAGGATATTATGTTTTATTTAATACTTCCATTCATTTATTAGATGATGTGGTAAAAACTAAAAAGATGAAAGATGTTAAATTGCCTAAAATATTTGATTTGTTTGACAAACATCCA
Organism: uncultured Bacilli bacterium; assembly: GCA_944332575.1. Classification (GTDB taxonomy): domain Bacteria; phylum Bacillota_I; class Bacilli_A; order RF39; family UBA660; genus RGIG3091. Next base: position 1,941 of record CALVKH010000001.1, read on the forward strand.
TTTCTTTTTAGTTTTATAGTTATTTTACTATGTTACTTACCATATATTATTGCTTATTATCCAGTGATTATTAACTATGATGCTGCTAATCAAATAAAAGAAGTAATGGGGATTCATACAAGATACATGGACAGTGTAATATTACTTAATCCAAATGTTTATTTAACAAATTTTAATCCTCTGATTCATACCTTCTTAATAGGTGGATTATTTAAAGTAGGGTATTTATTAGGTAATGTTAATTTTGGAATGTTTTTATATTCTATTATTCAAGTTACTATTGTGATAAGTGTATTTGCTTATTCTATTTATTACTTAAAAAAAATCAATGTTAATAAAATATTAATACGTATTGTAGTAGGAATATATCCATTAGTTCCATTATTTCCTTTTTATGCTATGACAGCGGTAAAAGATGTCATATTCTCTTCTTTAGTGTTTTTATATATAATTAAGATGTATGATATTATCAAATATAAGCAGACAGTGAAACAATATATCTTATTTGCACTATTAGTTTTATTAGTTATACTATTTAGAAATAATGGTATATATACAATTCTTCTTAGTCTTCCTTTTCTTCTTATTTTTAAGAAAGAAATTAGGATTCCTATTTTAATTGTTTTAGTGTTTAATATTACAATGTATGTTGGCTATAACAAAGTATTGCTTCCAAGTTTTGAAATTGCTAATACTAGTATTAGAGAAGTATTATCAGTTCCTTTTCAACAGACTGCACGATATGCTAAATATTATGGAGATGAGATTAGCCTAGAAGATAGGGAAGTAATTGATAAAGTTTTAGGATATGATGATTTAGGGGAAAGATATGATACTGATTTATCGGATCCTGTTAAAAATAAATTTAATAAATATACAACCAACGAAGAATTAAAAGAATATTTTACAGTATGGCTAAAATATTTATTCAAAAGACCTGTAGTATATATAGATGCAACGATTAATAATATTTATGGATATTTTTATCCTAATACAAGTGCTTGGTATATTTATACAGATTTAAATCATAAATTACCAGAAGCAGGATTTGATTATCACTATAATGGATTAAGTGGATTAAGACTTGTTTTAAAAGGTTATGGTGAAGCATTCCCTTATATTCCTATTATTGGTACTATTGCTAATATTGGAATGACAGTATGGATTCATATATTATTAATAGGAATGTTAATTGTTAATAAGATGAAAAAACATATTGTATTATTATTACCATCTTTATCACTTATTTTAGTGTGTATGGTAGGACCAGCTAATACCTATTTTAGGTATATTTTACCTTGTGTATTTGCTTTACCTTCTATTATTTGTATTTTATATAATGAACTAAAAAATAATTAGTTCATTTCTTTTTTTAAATAAGTAAATATGATATAATGTTGCTGTAGTAGGAGAAGTATATATGAAAAAAGTGTTAAATAAGAAAATTATAATTATATTCATTGTTAGTCTAGCACTTATGTTACTAGTAGCAAGTATTTTATTATACTTCTTTTTAACTAGGGATAAATTAGTTTTTAAATTAATAGGAGAAGAAGTTTTAACTTTAGATGTTTATGAACAATATAATGATCCAGGTATTCAAGCTATTATTGATAAAGAAGATGTGTCTAGTGATGTTATTGTTGATTATTCCTTAGTGGATACTAATAAAGTAGGGACTTATGAAGTGATTTATAAAATTAATTATGATAAAAAGGAAGTACAATTAGTAAGAACAGTAAAAGTTGTTGATAGTGAAAGTCCTGTTCTAACACTGAAAGGTAACGAAGAAATAGTTGTGGAAGAAGGTAATGTTTATCAAGAACCAGGATGTAATGCCGTAGATAATTATGATCCTAAAGTAAATGATAAAATCCAGATTATTAATCATGTCAATACTAATGTAGTTGGTGTTTATGAAGTGGTTTATACTGTAGTTGATGATAGTGGTAATAAGTCCTCTATTACTAGACAAGTTGTTGTAAAACCTAAAGATGATAATGAAATTGATGATTATACTAGTTTAATGTCTTCTAATCAAATTACTAATATGTCTTTTATTGATGATGGAGTGTATATAGAAGGATATGTAAAAGATAATAATGGAAGCTTTAAAATAAAAGTATGTAAAGATAATAAAAAAGATTGTGTGAATTATGATATGAATAAAAAGGATGATTATTATTACTATGGTAATATAAAATTGTCTAATTTAGATAATGGGACATATTATATGTGGATAGAATCTAAAACAGCTGAAAAAGTAGTTAATAAATTAGATATGCAATATAGGATTGTAAGAGCTAAATTGAATGATAAGTTAGTAACATTTAATTATGACAATGATAATGTTACATTCATTGTTGATGATTTTGCTTATCAATATGATATTTTAATTGATCCGGGGCATGGTGGAAGTGATCCTGGAGCATCCAATGAAACAATAGATGAGAAACAACTTAATTTAATACAATCCTTATATGAAAAGGAACGTTATGAGGAGCATGGATTAAAAGTATTAATGTTAAGAAATGATTTAACTTATGGTATGACAATGGGGGAAAGCACTTGGCCAGCCGTAAGAAAAAAAGCTTACGCATTAGGTTTTTATGGAGTAGTATCTAAAATTACTTATAGTAATCACCATAATAGTAGTCTCGATACAACATTAAGTGGATGGGAAATCATAGTTCCAGCAACTTCTAATAAGGAATATTTGAGTACGATTTATAAAATAAGTGATCGTTGGACAAATACTTATAACACTTTGGAAGAACACACAAGAGTGTATACAAGAAACTATAATACTGGTACAATTTTCAGTAAAGAAAATAATGATTTGTATTATTTTACGGATTATTATGCAGTTTTAAGATTGCCATATCAATTATTTAATGTTAACAATGTATTGTTTGAAGGGTCATATTTAAGTAATAAAGCAGATTTTGAATGGTATTATACTAATAATAATTGGAAAAAATTGAGTGAAGATAAAATAAGGACTTATGTAGAAGCATTAGGAATAGAATATATAGAACCTAAATAGCGAGGATTGTCATACAATGCTTGCTTTTTTCTTTTAAGAAGAGTATAATAGCATTCGCTAACAAAATAATAAGGAGAGATACTATGATAGCCAAAACAACTAGTGAGGAAGTAGATGAAAAAATTAATTTTATTGATAATAATGGGTATGTTTTAAACAATATTTTATTTTACAAAATGGAAAATAATATACCGGTATTAGATGCGGTAGTTGATGTAATTATTAGTGATAAACCATTAAAAGAATGCAGTTACTATTCTGAATTAAATGAAATGATTATAGAGAATAGTAGTTTTTTTGAAAAAAGAAAAGGAAAATATTCTGAATCTTTTGGGGTTATTTTTAATGTTGCTCATTATATCAATCAAAGTGTTGAAGATGAGGTGTTAAGAACGCAATTAATTGATGATTTACGAAAATATACTTCTTCTTTTAAAGGAAGTGGTGTACCTTCAAAAGAATTAGGAAATTATATTCATTTTGACAAACCAAAAGTAATGATGCGAAAATAAAAAATGTTATACAAAAATAGAAAAGCTTTTTACTTTTCTATTTTTAATACAATGTACTTTTTATTTAATGTCTACTCAAAGAAGTGTATTTTATAAAGAGTTTTTTATTTTTTATCGATACTAGCTTTAATAAATGATTTAAATAACGGATGTGGTTTTGTTGGACGACTTTTAAATTCCGGATGAAATTGACATGCTATAAAATGTGGATGTTTAGGATATTCAATAATTTCTACTAAATCACTTTTATCATTGATACCAGAAATTACTAATCCATTTTTTTCTAAAATATCACGGTATTTATTATTTACTTCATAACGATGACGATGTCTTTCTAAAATAAACTCTTGATTATAATCCTTATAAGCTAGGGTATTCTTTTTTAAATGGCATTCATAATTTCCTAAACGTAGAGTTCCTCCCATATTTACAATTGATTTTTGATCAGCCATTAAATCAATAATAGGATCTTGACACAATTCATCAAATTCAGTAGAAGAAGCTTCTTTTAAACCACATACGTTTCTTGCAAATTCAATAACGGCAAGTTGTAATCCTAAGCAAAGTCCTAAAAAAGGGATATTTTTTTCTCTTGCATATTGAATTGCTTTAATTTTACCTTCTATTCCACGATTACCAAAACCACCAGGTACAAGGATTCCTTTGGAATTTTTAAATATTTTATCTAAATCAACTTCATCTTCTAATTTTTCAGAATCTACCCAGTTAATATTAATTTTAGTTTTATAAAAATAACCAGCATGCTTTAGACTTTCTACTACAGAAATATAAGCATCATGAAGTTCAATATATTTTCCTACTAACGAAATTTCTATTTCATTATTTAGATTATTTACCGTATTAATTAATTGTTGCCATTCAGATAAATTGCTTTTTTTAATATCTAAATTAAACTGTTTTAATACTATCTCATCCATTTTTTGATTATAGTAATTGATAGGAATTTGATAAATATTTTTTACATCGACACTATCAATAACATTTTCTACTGGAACACTACAAAATAGTGATATTTTAGCTTTTAAATTTTCATCTAATTCAACAGGAGCTCTACAAACAATAATATCTGGTTGGATTCCCATTCCTCTTAAGTCCATTACACTATGTTGCGTAGGTTTAGTTTTTAGTTCATTAGAACCATAAATAAATGGTACTAATGTAGTATGTACAAACAAAGTATTTTCTCTTCCTTGTTCATTTCTCATTTGTCTTAATGCTTCAATAAATGCTTGAGACTCGATATCGCCAACCGTTCCCCCAATTTCTGTTATTACAATATCAGCATTACTACTAGTTCCAGCTTCGTATATTTTGTTTTTAATTTCATTAGTAATATGTGGAACTATTTGAACTGTTGCCCCTAGATAATCACCATGACGTTCTTTTTCAATAACACTAGAATAAATTTTACCAGTTGTAATATTAGAAGTATAATTTAATTCTTCGTCAATAAATCGTTCATAATGTCCTAAATCTAAATCGGTTTCTGTTCCGTCTGCCGTTACAAACACTTCTCCATGTTGAAAAGGAGACATAGTACCTGGATCGACATTGATATATGGATCAAACTTTTGCATAAATACTTTATATCCACGAGATTTTAAAAGCAGAGCTAAGCTTGATGCCGTTATACCTTTACCTAAACCAGATACTACGCCTCCTGTTACAAATACATATTTTGTCATAAATTCACCTCTCAATAAATATATTTGAGAGTACTAGGCTCTTTATAATTATAACATACATTCTTTGTATATTGATTTATTTTTATAAAGTTTATATAATAAAATTGTTTAGGTGGTTATATGAAAATAATAGAGCCAAAAATTTCTTCAGATTTAGAGGTTAAAAATAAATTTGAACCAGTAGAAGAAAATTTTTATAATTGTATTTTCGAAAATCAACAGTTAAATAATATTAATATCAATAATATTGAATTTAATGAATGTGTATTTAAAAATATTGATTTTACTAATGCTAAATTAGATAATATTGATTTTGTGGATTGTATTTTTGAAAACTGTGATTTATCTAATTTAGAATTTACTAAGAAGTTATTTTTAAGATGTAAATTTACCAATTGTAGATTAGTAGGAATTATAATTAGTGAAGAATTATTACAAAATATTATTTTTGATAATTGTAATTTAAATTATGGTAATTTCCCTAATAATAAGTTTAAAAATATTTTATTTAAGGACTGTTTATTAGAAAAAAGCCGTTTTTTAGAAAATAATATGGACAATGTTAATTTTAGTAATAGTGATTTAACTTCTAGTGAAGTATTTAAAACTTCTTTAAATAAAGTTGATCTGTCTTCCTCTAAAATAGAAGGAATTGCTATTGATACTTATAGTATTAAAGGAGTAGTTGTTAATTCGTATCAAGCATTACTTTTATCTAAAATATTAGGAATAGTTATAAAAGAAGAGTAGGTGTATGAATGAAAAAGTGTGTAGTTATATATAATCCCAATAGTGGTAAAAAGATTAAACAAGAATTTTTAGCAGCATATTTAGATATTCTTATGGATTATTCATATGAGCCAGAAGTAATCTTCTCTAAATATAAGGGGCATATTACTAAAATAGTATCAGAATTGAGACCAGTTGATTTAGTGATTACTTTAGGTGGAGATGGAACTTTTAATGAAGCAATGAATGGTAATTTCTTAAGAGAAGAAAGATTATTACTTGCACACATTCCTCTTGGTACAACTAACGATATTGGAGCTATGTTTGGTTATGGGAAAGATGTTATTAATAATTTGAAACTTCTTCTAGAAGGAGAAGTTAGAGATATGGACATTTGTTGTGTTAATGGAAAACCTTTTGTTTATGTAGCGGGGTTTGGAAAATTCATGAATGTTCCTTATGAGACTAGTCGTGAATTAAAGAAAAAATTAGGTTATCTTGCTTATTTAGTGGAAGGTGCTAAAGAGTTTTTTAATATGACTAAGTTATATGAATTAAGTTATACTATTGGTGATGAAACTTATCATGGACTTTATTCATTCTTAATTATTTCTAATGCTAATAGAATAGCGGGAATTAATAATTTTTATAATGATGTTAAACTAGATGATGGAAAGTTTGAAGTGTTATTTTGTAATTTATCTAGAAAGCAAGATGTTTTAAAGACATTATATTATTTAAGAACTAGTGACATAACTAAAGTTCCTGGGTTCTATTTCCATAAAACGGATAATTTAAAAATATCCTTTAAAAAACCAGTATCATCTTGGTGTGTGGATGGGGAGCAATTAGAAGAAGAAACCAAAGACTATGAAATTACAGTTAAGAAAAATGTTAAAATATTGTTACCCAAGAAAAATATTGATAATTTATTTCAAAAAAAGCTATCTAGTAAATAGATAGTTTTTAATTGAATAAATGTAACCATTCATTTAATTCATTTTCATAATGAAAATCTGTTAACTTATCTTTTAATTTTTGTTTATTATTTAAAATTAGTTCAATGTATTTTTCAAAATTGTTATCTAATAAGTCAATAACGATTCCATTTTCTAAATTAGTTATTTGTTCTTTGGAACTTTCAAAATTAGTAACAATGACTGGAGTACCTAATATTTTAGCTTCTGTTATTGAGTTACACCATGATTCATCATCACTTAATTGAACTAAATAATCAGCGTATTTTACATAGGGATAAGGATTTTCTTGGTATCCTATGAATTCAACTTCTTTAAAATTTTTAAAATTATCTTTTATTTCTTGCTCTCTTTTTCTTCCTTTTCCAACTATTTTAATAGAGAAACGAATGTTTTTTGCTTTTAGAGTATTAGTTAGAAGTAATAATCTATCAAAACCTTTTCCGCTAGATAATCTAGATACTACAGTAAGTTTTAAAACGTTATTATCGATATCAGAATAAGGGTTAAAAATGGATGCTAATTTTTTAATATCTTTAGCCATAAAATTATGGATCACTTGTCCTTCTTTTTGTATATTCAAATGATTTTTTACTGCATTAGATACACATACAAAATTATCCATGTCATTAACAAATTCATTATCATCTAATAAGCAATTAGGAAGAATTCTTGGCATACTATGAATCCAAGCAATATTTTTTTTAGCTTTAATTAACTGTTTTAATTTTTTATAGTCAAAATATAAATAACACCATACGCATACATCACAAATAATGGTTTGATTTTCAATTTTATATACATTAGCATATTGTTTTAAAATATTAACAATATTAGGATCTAAGATAGAGTCATCAGTATATACAATATCTATATCATAATTTTTATAAATTTCTTTCGTTAATAGCTCTAAACATTTTTCGATTCCGCCGCTAATTAGGGTTTTATTGTAGAAAACAATTTTCATAAAATCACTCCGTGGTAATACTATACTATAGAATTTTAAGTTTATCAATATGGAAAATTTAAGTAATTGACAATGCCAAAAAACTATACTACAATAACTTTGTTACTTGCAATTGACTTCTTAGGAGGTTCTTATGAAAACACTAACGGTAGTGATACCAGCAAGAAACGAAGAGATGCATATTGCAAATGTAATTAGAAATATAAGTAAATGTGAATTAGTAAGTGAAATTCTAGTTGTAAATAATAACTCTAAAGATAATACAAGGCAAGTTGCTTTAGAAAATGGTGCAAGAGTTATTAACTGCAAAAAAGTAGGAAAAGGATATGCAATGGAAATGGGACTAAAACATGCTAGAGGAGAACTTATTTTATTTGCAGATGCTGATATTGATAATTATGATGAAAATTTTGTTATTAAAATGATGACACCATTGTTAAAAAATAGGTGTGATTTTGTAAAATCAACATTTGAAAGAAAAGCTGGCCGGGTAACAAGTTTAGTTGCAAAACCACTTTTAGAATTAACATTTCCTGAATTATGTAAGTATAGTCAACCTTTAAGCGGTATTATCGCAGGTAAAAAAGAATATTTTGAACAAATTATTTTTGAAAAAGATTATGGAGTAGATGTAGGGATCTTGATAGATTTATATAATATGGGAATAAGGATACGAGAAGTTAATATTGGAAATATAGAAAATGATTCTCAAGATTGGAAAAATTTAATTGATATGTCAAGGCAAGTAACAGCGGCTATTCTAAAAAGAGCCTTTCTATTAGAAAAAAGAAATGAAGAGATTAATTTAGTTAGCTCATTAGACTATTGAATTTCAATAGTCTTTTTTATATAAGTGAATAGGAAAGTTCTTTTAGACTCTATTAGTGAGCTTTTTTGTAGTAAGTCTAATTTTTATCTTTATAAATTTATTCTAGTTATGTTATACTAAAAATATAGTAAAGGTGGGTATGATATCTATGTATGATGTTGCTTTAGAAAATATAACAGATGAATTTCAAAAACTTTTACGCACAGATAAGTATATAACTTTTAAAGATTACAATACATTTATAGACAAGTACCAAAAAGACTTAGAAAATAATAATTTAAATGATTTAGTCAAAGAAATAATAAATAACGGATATGCATATGTAGAAAAGCATAATAACGTATTTATTAATAGAAAATTAGAAGAAGAAAAAGAATACTTTGATAAAATGTTTGATGATATTGACCCAAACATTAAACTAGATGATGAACAAAGAAAAGCAATTTTAAATGATGAAGACTATTCTTTGATTATAGCGGGCGCGGGTGCAGGAAAGACAACGACTATGGCCGCTAAAGTAAAATATTTAATAGAAAAATGTCATGTATCACCAAGTAAGATTGCTGTAATTTCTTACACGAATAAAGCAACTGATGAATTGGAGGATAGAATCAAATATGATTTTCATTTGCCAGTAGATATTATGACTTTCCATTCTTTGGGAATAAAAATAATAAGAAAGTTATTTTCTCAACCATTGAAACCTTTATCTGAAAGAGAGAAAAACGATATTATATGTCATTATGTAAGTGACGTTCTATTTAATAACAAAGAATTATTAACCGAATATGTAGAAACTTTTAATAAATACCAAGATGATAGTTTTAATATGTTTTCCAAAGGATTCGTTGATAATTATCAGAAATTTAATACATTTAACGAATACTTTGAAGATTATAAAAGAAGAAAGCAACTGCAAAACAAAGACAATCTAATAAATATTATAAAATATAGAATTGAAAACTATATAAAGCAACCGACTCCTAAATCAATAAAGAACGAAACAATGAAATCTAGAGCCGAAGCTAATATTGCGAATTTTTTATTCCTAAATGGAATTGATTATAAATATGAAGAACCATATCCTGAAAGAGTCGATCAAGAAAGAACTTATTTACCAGATTTTACAATAGAAGTTGATGGTATTCCTCTATATATAGAATATTATGGATTGTCGACAACTAGAGAAAACCAAACTTTAAGTAAAAGGACATATGACAAATATCAAGATATAAGAAAAAAGAAAAGAGAATTTCACAAAAATCAAAATAATAATTATATCGAATTAGACTATAGAGTGATTGAAAACGAAATATCTATTAATTATATAGATGATTTAAAAAGAAAGTTATTAAGATATAACGTTAAATTTAAAAGAAGAAGTAATGAAGAGATATATGATCAAATATTAAATAATAACATGCAGGCTGAATTTTTCCACTTTGTTAATTTTTGTAACAGTTTAATAAGTACTATAAAATCAAATGTGAATAGAAATCATATCCAAAGTATTATTAAAGATTATATTATAGAAACAGCGACGACTATCGAAGCTAAAGAAGAAATGTTAAAAGAAGTTAATCTATTTCTAAAGTTGTACAATTACTATGAATCCCAGTTAATTCCTCAAAATAGAATAGACTTTTCGGATATGATATACTATGCCAATAAATATATAGGTAATATAAAAGAAGAAAGTAAGTTGGGATATGATTATTTAATAATTGATGAATATCAAGACATCTCACTAGATAGGTATGAATTTGCTAAAAATATTGCTGAAACTTCAGATGCAAAAGTAGTATCGGTAGGAGATGATTGGCAAACGATATTCTCATTTGCAGGTTCAAGGATAGATTTGTTTTATAAGTATTCAAGTCAATTTCCTGGAGCTAAGCAATTGTTTATTAATAATACGTATAGAAACAGTCAACAATTAATTAATCTAGCAGGTAGTTTTGTAATGAAGAATCCTTTACAGATCAAAAAGAATTTGATGTCATCGAAAGCAAGGAAAAATCCAATAAAAATATGTTATTATGAACAGAATCAATATGATATAGTAGAAAGCATTATAGGGGAAATAGTGTCTAAAAATCCTAATGATAGCATTATGATTTTAGCAAGAAAAAACAAGCATATTAAAAAAATGCTAGAAACACCACTATTTGAAGAAGGAATTGACACAAGAATTATATGCAAGAAATATCCTAATGCTTATATTAATGCTATGAGTATTCATAGTTCTAAAGGACTGGGGGCTGATCAGGTAATCATTTTAAATGCTACTAATAGCGATTTTCCTTGTCCCGAAAAAAATAATTTTTGGTTAATTGAATTATTTAAACCTCAACAGTATGACGAGCAGTTCCCGTATGCAGAGGATAGAAGAATTTTTTATGTTGCATTAACTCGAACTAAAAAAGATGTCTACTTATTAACACCTAATGACGAAGATAGGCAATCAGTTTTTATAAAAGAGCTACAAGAGATGGATAGCTAAAAAAATGTCAAAAGGGTATTGCAATCCTCCAGAGGGTTAGGTATATTATTAGTATAATAAAAAAAGGAGGTAGAAGTAATGAAAGGTATGCACAAAAGAGTAGGCAAAGTATTTGGTTTGGTATTAACTTTGTTAGTTTTTGCTAGTCCGATGTTTGTAAAAGCTGATCAACTAACACTTAAAACTAACGCTTATTCAACTACTATCACTACAGGAAGCGAATTTACATTTGTGATGGAAGTAAATCAAAATAATTTTCAAGGCGTAGTAAATTTTGATGGTAATATCCTAGAATTTGTTGATGTTAAAACCGAGTATGCTGGAGAAAGTGGAGTTTACGGTGGAAGTCTAGGAACAGTTAATAAAGAAGTGTCTAACAATACAATTAACATTAACTATACAAAAGGTGATAACCCTGTAACTTTATTAATAACTTTTAAAGTAAAATCAGTACCAGCAAATGGCAAAACAACAATAAAAGTAGTACCAAGTGGATACACATGGTTTGGACAACCAGAGAGTACAGTTACAATAGTAGCTGCAAAAGAATGCCAAACATCGGACGGAACAGAATGTCCTGTTTGTGAAACTTGTACAGAATCTGATGAAACGGCAAGTAACAGTAAAGATAGTAACAATATACTATTGTATGGTTCATTAGGAGCTTGTGGTGTATTAGCAATAGCAGTAATTGTACTAGCAGTTAAGAAAAAATAATAATTTAAAAGAATGATACCAAAATCATTCTTTTTTTAAAAGCTACTCTTCGATATAGCCATTTTGGGTTAATTTTCTAATAATTTCTTTTTCACTAGGTTCACCAGTAAGACGGTTAATGGTGGTTCTTTCTTTACCATTTTCGATAAATATTACCGTAGGAGTACCAAAAGTTCCAAAATCACTTACTATTTGTGAATATTCTTCTTGGGTTATATTAGAAAAATTTAATTGTTTTGCGTATATTTGATAATCTTCTAATACATTTTCAAATCTAGGTGTAAAAACAGCACAGTGTGTGCAACCATCTTGAATAAATTCTAAAATAAATGATTCTTCATTATCTAACATTTCGTATAATTTATCAAAACTTATTTCTTCTAAATAGGTAGCTTTAGATTTGCTATCACATCCAGTTGCTAATATAAAAGAAGAAAATAAAATAATTAACATAGCTAATTTTTTCATAAATGCACCTCGAATAATATAGTAACACAAATACAATTTTAACTCAATAAAATGATTGTTTTTTTTTGTTTACTATAGTATACTATACTTAGTATTAACATAGTAAAGGGGTTTTCATATGACTAAAAAAGTTTTGTTACAATTGTTATTTGTTTTCTTTTGCTTTTTTATAGTAGATAATGTATCAGCAGCTTGTACTACTAGTGAGTTAAATACTTTAAAACAATTAGCATACAATATTAATTTTAGTTATGAATTACATGATGACACATATAATGAAGATCATCGTTATTATTTTGATGTTTTAGCAACTAATGTTAGTGAAGATTTTTATATAAGAGTATCTAATGGTCTTTATTTTAGTTATGATAATAGTGATAATGGTAATTTATTAATACCACAATTGACTGAAGGTAGAGCATATTATTTTGAAATTTATACTTCAAGTAAAACTAATTGTGCTGATACGAAATTAGTAACAAAGACGATAGAATTACCTTATTATAATGATTATTCTCAAAGAGAAGAGTGCGTTGGTATTGAGGACTTTGATTTATGTCAAAGATACTATGGAGGATATATCAAATCAGAAGAGTATTTTTTAGAGCAAATCGAAAAATACAAAGATAGTTTGAATCATGTCGAAGATCCGGAAGAAAATCCAGATGAAACAATAATTGATCAATTTATTGAAATATATACTAGTAACTTAATAATTTCAATTCCAGTTACTATTGTATTCATAGGTATCATTGTGTTTATAGTAGTAAAGATTATTTTAAATAAAAGAAAAGTAAAAATTAAAATATAGAGGTGATAAAATGCTAAAATTTAAAAGGAAAAAAAACGTAATTAAAATAATTAGTTTTTTAGTTTTGGTTTTTTTTGCTTCTGTTTTATTAGTAAACGCAAATAATGGTAATACTACAGGTGGTTCTGGAGGAAATGAATATTCGGATTGTGACTATGAATATTGTTTTAGCCCATCTAGAAATGGATATGGTATAAGATTATCTTTATATGAATATAATGGGACTAATTTAACTTATTATTCTTCGATTGATTTTTGTAGCGGTGGTAGTAGTTGCTTTGATGGAATGAGTGCTACTACTACAACAAATAAAGCGGGTAAAGTAGCTTACCAAAATGGAAAATCTTCATTTAATTGGTCTAGTACAGAAACAAAATTAAAGGCTAATACAACTATTAAATTTGCTTGTTACAATGATGAAAATTGTAGTTATATCAATGTAGAAAATCAAATAAAAGAATTGTTTAAATTTGATACTCATAGTCTTGATGAAATAAGTTCAGCAATAGAAGATATTTTCGGGATAAGGTTATCTGATTTAACGAATACCTATATTACAGTTGAACCTACCGTTTTCTTTTATAGAAAAAGTGATAGATCTTACTTTTATGGAACAGCATACGAATTGATAAGATCTGGTGTTGAATTTCCTGGAATGCGCAATGTTATTAGACTTGATACGCCACTTTCCATAATGGCATCTAGCATTGCTGCTGGTCAAGTAGATGATTATAATTTTGTATCTTATGATGATAGTGGATTAGTGCAAATAGTTCCTGGAGATTTTAACAAGACTCAAACTAATGTAACAAATTCGATGTTAAATACTAAGTATGGACTAGGTATTAATGTCTTTTGGGTTGGGTCTCCTTCTATTGTTCCAACTCCTTCTGGAACTTGTCAAAGTACATGTGCTGGCAGAACTGGCGATGATTTGTTAGGGTGTGCAGAAAATTTTTGCCAAGCCAATAGCACTGATTCTGCAAGTAAGGGGTCTTGTATAGCTTCTTGTGGGTATAATATACCTTCATTTAGCAGTTGTGGTAGTAGCACATCTATAAATGGACAAGATACTGAGTGTGATGCGTCTACAACTGCTTCCATTAGTAGTTGTACGGTAGCTAATACTAATACGTATTATAAGACAACTTGTACAGAATCTAGTACAATACAATACGGAAATAGTTTGCCTACTACTTTAAGACCAGGTACTGGATTTAGTTATACGCCGATTTTAAGTGGTAGTAAAACTTGTGAAATGATTTTTGAAGCGGATAAATGGAAGTTTGATTATGCATCTGCTTATACAACTGCAGAAAGAACAAGACTTTTAGGAATTCTTCAAAATTTTCAAAAAATTGATTCAACATCGATTTGGTATAAAGATTTGAATAATAATTATAAATATGATTCTAGTAATGCTGATATAACAATAGAAGTTAATGATAGTAAAAATGGAGATAAATCTACTACTAAGAAATTGGAATCTGACAAAACTATTAATTTATTAGAAGATGAAATTGAAGTTAGTTCTGGTGGAACAGTTATTGTTCCGCTGTTTGCAAACGGAAATAGAACTAATCAAACTGTATTTAGAATCATAAGAACTAATTCTTCTAATAAGACTTCATATAAATTGCCCGGTGTCTGTATGCGCACAAGGGATGGGACCTTATATGATGTAGATAGTAATGGTAATTGTGAATCAAGTAATGATGGACCATATTACGATTATTTTACTGAATTAAGATTAGAAGAAGGTTTTTATGATACTGAGACTATAGTTAATAAAGGTAGTAGTAATTTAGATGTATCTAATACATGTAATTATAATATTGATAATGGTAATGAACCTGTTTCGTGTTCTATTATTAAAAATGGTGATAGATATGAATTAAGAATTGAAAATAAAAATAATTCTAAAATAACATATGGATTATCAGATAGTGGATACAGATTAAATGGTATTACAGTATATAACAGCACTTCTCAAAATTTTAAATTGTATGGAGCGATTGCTGTTAATGATAATATTGTAGCTACATGTAATTATGAAGACGAAGTACCGCCACTTCCTCCTGATGATGAGGACAATACGTGTACTGCTCTTTTTAAAGCTGCAGAATATGATAAAATCAAAGATTATTGTGAGACTAATTGGTTAAGTGATACAGCAAATTATTCTAGTGCTAAAGATTGTTTTAACTCTTGTTCTTATGGTAACAATACATGTAAGAATAACCCTGATTTTGATTCTAGTGATGAAGCAGCGGTAGAGAGATATTGTGAAGTAAGTTATTTACAGGATGGTTATAAGAATGAGGCAAGTTGTATAAACGATTGTTTAGATTTATCTAAACCAGACGACGGAGAACTTTGCTTAGGAGTAGCTTGTGACTATTTGTATCGTCCTATATCATTAATTGATCCTTTCCCAAATAATAGACGTCCTGGCTATAACTGGTATGGAAAAGAAATTTATATCACTGATGATTTATTAAACCCAGTTTTAAATCCTAGTACACCGGCAGAGTATGTAATAGAACTGTCTCCAGATAGAATAGATACGATAAGAAGTCAAACGCTTAGATATAATGCGACACATGAAGGCGGAAATGCATATATTGATTATGTTTACGAAAATGATAATAACCGCGATGGAAAATATGTAAGTAAATTTATTCATGCTAACGATATTGGCGAAGGTGGATTTTATTCTTTCTTTACCTTGATCGAAGGAAAAGGGGTGTAGTATAAATGCAGTCATCAGTATGGGGATATTTGTTCCTAGTATTAGGATTAGTTGGAATTGTTTTGATTAATTTGTTTGGAAATATTACTGTAAGTAATGAAGACATGTACTATATATTAAAGGAAGTAACTGAAGCTTCGATGATTGATGCTATTGATTACCAAGCTTATCGTGTTGGAGTAGGGTATGATGGAGTAACAGAAGATAGTGATCCTGATTCTATGCATTGCATTTCGGGAATACCTGGAACTGTTCGTATAGTAAAAGAAAAATTTGTTGAAAGTTTTGTAAGAAGATTTTCGGAAGCAGTAGAGCAAAATCGTTCTTATCAAATTAGCTTTGATGATATAGACGAATGTCCACCTAAAGTAAGTGTAACAGTGACGGCAAGAGAGTCTTATGGATGGTTATCTAAAGTATTTGGATCTGGTGCGGGTGACTATAATTATGAAACCGATTCTGCTCAAATAGTTAATACTTTAAGCGCTATATTAGAAGATAAATTTAGATAGTAAAGGAGAAAAAGAAATGAATAATTTGGGATTAAAATTAAAAATGTTCTTAAAAAATAAGAACACAGTAACTATTTTATGTGCTCTATTAGCAATAGCAGTTTTAATTGTAGCTTATAATTGGCGAGTAAGAAGTGCTATTGATCCAATAAGAGTTCCTTATGCATTAGATACAATTGATCCAAGAACAGAAATTACTGCAGATATGATTGGCTATAGAGAAATTGCAAGATCAGCCGTTACTAGTGATGTAATAAGAAATGCAAATGATTTGATTGGATATTATGTTAATGCAAATACTATAATTCCTAAAGGAAGCATGTTTTATAATAGTACAATTGTTAAAAAAGAGGAATTACCAGATGCAGCTTTATATGATATGCCTCTTGATGAAACACTTTACTATTTAGGTGTAAATATTACAACATCATATAGTAATTCAATTTTACCTGGTAATTATATTGATATTTATATGCAAACTATAACTACAGATGTCGATGGTACTACTAAAGTTATGGTTGGTAAATTAGTGTCTGATGTTTTGGTTCGTGCAGTGAAAACGTCTAATGGATTAAATGTATTTGAGTCAAGTGATGAAGCTAGAATTCCAGCAACAATTATTTTCTCGGTAAAAGAAGATATTCATCTTTTATTAAGAAAAGCAGCTTCTATTGGAAATTTAAGTGATGAGTATAGAATTGATATCATTCCAGTACCTAATACTACAGGGTTTGATGGAAATAGCACAGAAGGTGTTGTTACCCAAGTAAGTAGTGAATATTTAAGAAATTTCATTGAAGAAAGAAGTATTTATATACCAGAAGAAGATTTAGTAGAAAATGTTGATCCTAACGAGGATGATACCACTAATGAAGATAATACCACTGGACAAAATAATGGCAATACAAATGAAGAGGATCAACAATCATGAATGAAGAAATGAATTTAAATGGAATTTCTTACGGTACTAATGGGGTTGCAAATACTTTTACTAATCAGTCTTTAACAGATGAAGTAATAAAAGAAGAGCCACCTAAAGTAGAAACTATCAATTCACCTAGAGAAATAGATGATATTAGTTCTAATGATAATTATTTAAGAAGTGATAGTCTATTTTCTAGTATTGACTTTGGACCTTTAAGAAAGTATTTGTCTGATGATAATATTACTGATATTTCATATAGTAATGGTGGACAAGTATGGTTAAAATCATTAGATAAAGGTGTATATAGATCGGATGAGACTGAAATAAATGATGCTTTAATTGAAAAAATAGCTTTTCAGTGTTCTAATGTAATGGGAAAAACTTTTAATATGGCTCATCCTTTTCTAGATAGTGAATCAGCAGAATTGAGAATGAATTTCGTTCATGATTCTATTGCTAGGAATGGAATTGCAGCAGTATTTCGTAAGACTCCTGCTAAAATTAGATTAGAGAAAGAAAAATTATTGTCAGATAGATATGTTACATTAAATATTCACGAATTTTTAATGCGTGCAGTAACTGGACATTGTAATATCATTGTAAGTGGAGAAACTGGTTCTGGTAAAACAGAGCTGGTTAAATATCTAGCTGCACATACTGCTGAAAATGAAAAAATTATAACTATAGAAGATACATTAGAATTACACTTAGATAGAATATTTCCACATCGTGATATCGTTGCAATGAAAACAAATAATATTGCATCTTATTCTGATGTATTGGTTACTTGTATGAGACAAAATCCTAAGTGGATTTTATTATCAGAGGTTCGTAGTGCTGAAGCAGTAACAGCTGTTCGTAACTCCATTTCTTCTGGACATAATATTTTATCCACAATTCATGCGGATAAAGCAGAAAGCATTCCTAATCGTATGTATAGTTTGTTGGAAACTAATATCGATGTAGATCAATTTTTAAAAACGATTCATCGTTATGTTCAATTAGGAATAAATGTTCGTGGACGATATGATCCTAAAGAAAAACGCTTTAGAAGAGAAATTACTGAAGTAACGGAATTTTTCGTCGATGATAATAATGAAGCTGGGCATAATACTATTTATCGTAAAACCGTAAATGGTGCTGAAACATATAACAAACCTTCTAAATATTTAAAAGAGTATCTTGAAGGGCAAGGGGTTTTTGTTGATGACCTGTTTGATAATGTTAATAATCAAACAGTAAAATCAACAGTTGAAGAATTAATTTAAAAAGAGAGATGGTGATAATATATGGAGATTATTATAATTGCAGTTTTATTTATCTTTGTAGTAGTATATCGCGTAAAACAAGGAGAATCTCTATATAAATTTGTTGTTAATCAAACTAGTAATATTTACAATAAATATGCACCATATTCATTTAAAGTTGTAAGAGAAAAGGTAAAGGAATTAGGACAAGAATATACACCTAAGCAATATTTGATTCAATTAGTTACTTTTGCTGGGGGAGGATTTCTAATTTCCTATTTGTATTTTTATAATCCTATTATTTCTATTGTTTATACTTTGTTAGTTGTAGCAATTATTCCGTACCTTACTTATTTAAGATGTAAAAGAATATATAGTGAGTTTATTTTTGAACAGATACAAGTATATGTAACTAATACTATTATGGAGTTTCAAACTACTCAAAGCTTTGTTAAAGCACTAGAAGGAGTTTATACATCAGGGGTACTACAAGATCCTGTTGCATCTGATGTTAAAATGATGATTGATTTAGCTTATCAAAATGGCGATGTTGATAAATCCATTGAATATATGAATTCTAAATATAATTTTTATATGACAAGAAACATGCATCAATTATTTTTGCAGATCACTAAAGAAGGATCAAGAGATACAACCGAGGTATTAGAAAACATGCTTCAAGATATTGATATGCTTGTTGAAGGTGTATATAGAGATAGAGTTGATAGGCAAACTTTTCACAAACAATTTGTTCAATATGGAATAATGCTATATTTGTTAGTAATGTTAGTGCAATATTTATTGGGAGTAGATACCTATCTGCAATTATTAAGTGAACCGTTTGTAAATGTTTGCTTGCATATAATCGTGTTATTTAATAGTTATTTTCTTCTATCAGGAGAAAAATATTATAACGAGAATGTAGGTGCTGAATAATGGAAATATTTATAGTTGCTATTATCATTCTGTTTGTATTGATTTATACTAGAAGAGTAGATACTAAAACGTTTATAGCTGAAAATGATATATATTTAAAAAGTTTAAAAGAAAAAGATTATGATTTCTATGTTAGTGCTAAATATGGGGATAAAGTTGATCCTAATCAATTGTTTATGAAAAGATTGCAACTTACTTTTATTGGAATTTTGTTTGTTACCATTCTTTTCATTACCAATATGAGTTTTATCAATTTTATTGCTATCATTTTAGTAGCATTTCTAATATTTAAATCTCAATATATGTCTTTAAAGAAATACTATAAAAAATATATGCATGAGATCGATCAAATGCTCCCTTATTATTTAAAAAGCTTAGAGATTTTATGCCAAAACTATACTGTACCAGTAGCTATCTCTAGATCGATTGATGATGCTCCGGATATATTTAAACCAGGTCTTAAAGATATGATAGCAAGAATTGATGCTGGAGACTCAACCATTAAACCGTATATGGATTTTGCTATAAAATATCCAGTTAGAGATTCTATGAGAATGATGAGATTACTTTATAGATTAAGTTTAGGAGCTCAAGAAAATAAATATCAACAATTATTGATGTTTTCTAAATCTGTATCTAACTTACAAAATAAAGCAAGAGAAGTAAAATATAAAAATAGATTATCTAATATGGAAAGACGTACAATGCTTATGTTAATAGTAACAGGTGGTGGAACAATGGTAATTTTACTATTGTCAACTATGTTACTTTTTGGAATATAAACTATTGATATAATTAATAGAATTGGATATAATTAATAATATAGATAATAATGGAAAGGAGTTATTATATATGAAAGAAGCGACCGGAGAATTAAATATGACTTTAGTTACAATAATGGCAGTAGCAGCAATTTTGGCTTTTGTAACTTTATTTGTTCCACAAATATTGGATTCTATTCAAGATAGATGGGGATCAAATGATGAAACTGAAATTCCGATTACAAATGAATAATTAATTATTTATATAAAAAGAGGTGATAAATAGTGAGAGAATCCGTTGGTGGAACTTTACTATTACAAATTGTATTAGTGTTTTTAACTGTATATATAGGATTTATGGCTATTGTCATCAATTATGGTAAGGTATTTAGATATAAAAATGCTATTATTAATAAAATAGAACAAAACGAAGGATATGGTACTTGTACTGATATAAAAGATATGATATCAGATGTTGGATATACTGGTAAATATAATATATCTCATGTTACTACCTCAAGAGGTGCAATTTATAAAGTACAAATTTATATTACATTCCAGCTTCCTCTTGTAAGAACGACAATAGAAATACCAGTAACAGGGGAAACTAGATTAATTGATACTGTATATGATAATTTGGATGAAGAAGGTACTTGTACACAAAAAGATTATTAGAAGGTGATTATATGAATGTTTTAATAACCAATCAACAAGAAAATATATTAGCAGGATTAAATGTCGAAATTATTAAAACTTTACGTGGTGAATATGATATTGAAGAAATTATTAATCAGTTTTCTAATTTTTTCTTTGGAAGAATGATCTTAGACATTACAGCAATGAAGGGTTTTAAAGATATTACTACTTATCAAAAGTTATCCATTGGATTACCAGTTGATAAGATTATATTGCTTTTATCAACTGATAACGAAGTAAATAATCCCAATTTTATTTCTCAATTAATATCATTAGGATTCTATAATTTTGGTAAGACTTTGGATGAAATATCTTATTTAATAGATCATCCTAATACTTATAAGGATGTAGCTCATTTACATCAATTAGCACCAGTACCACCTACTCCTGTAGTAGTAGGTGGTGTTCAAGCGCCTACGCAAGCAGTAGCAACGGGACCTATGCAATCTGTTCCAGTAAGTAAAATAATAGGTATTAAAAATGTTACTCAACATGCAGGTGCAACCACTTTGGTTTATTTGATGAAAAGAGAATTAGAAACTATTCATGGTGTTAGTGTTATGGCTATTGAAGTGAATAAAAGAGAATTTATGTATTTCAATGATCCAAATTTAATTTCAGTTAATAAAAACGATTTAATGAATCAATTGTTAAAGGGTAGAAATTATAATGTTGTATTAGTAGATTTAAACGATTGCGATGCTAACATGTGTGATGACATTCTTTATTTAGTAGAGCCTTCTATTTTAAAATTAAATAAATTATTAAAATTAGATGCAGATGCTTTTGATAGATTAAAAGGTCAAAAAGTAGTATTAAATAAAACGCTGGTTGCTGGTGGTAACATTGATACTTTTGAGTATGAGACAGGGGTAAAAGTATTTGATGTTATAAAACCATTGGACGATAGATCCTCAAAACCAATGCTTACTGATTTTCTTGTAAAGCTTGGATTAATTAGTAAGAGATAATGTAAATATCTGTTAATTAATTTGAATATTATTGACAATATTTGTAGAATAAAGTATTATTTAGTTAAGGAAAAAGGAGGAATTTAATATGTTATTCATGGACACTTGTAGTGACTTAAGACCTGTAATTACATTTTTGAAAGGAATTTTAACAATTATTCAGTTTGCTATTCCTATTTTATTGATTATTATGGGAACAGTTGACTTAGGTAAAGCAGTTATGTCAAGTGACGATAAAGAAATTAAAGGAGCTACTAGTAAATTAATAAAAAGAGCTATAGCTGCAGTTGCAGTATTCTTTGTACCATTACTTGTTAACTTATTAATCGGTATGGTTGCAAATAGTGGTGATTCCAATGCTAGTGATGCTGATAATTTCTGGACTTGTTGGAGTAGTAGCGATAAAGCTGGTTCTGGAGCATAAAAAATATAACAAATATAGAAAATATATTTGTTTTTTTTTATTCAATTTGATATAATTTTCTTGAGTATGAAATAAAGGTGGAGAGTTTATGAAGTTAAACAAAAAAATGATTATTATGATGGCATCAGTAGTGGGAGTTATTGTTGTTTTGATTATAGTTTTATTACTTTTTGCAAGTGGAGGTAGTAAAAATTTAAGTTACAGCGAAATAGAGGAGAGAATTGTAACTAGTGGTAAATCATATTATGAAGATAATGAAGATAAATTACCAACTGAGGGAGATGTTGAATTAAATATAAGTACTTTAGTATCTGAAGGATATATGAATGAATTATCAACTTATACAGATAATGGAGACAGTTGTAGTGGTAAATTAATTGTAACTAAAACTCCAAATGATTATTCATATTATGCTTATTTGGATTGCGGTAATGAATATACAACTAGTTTATTTAGTGAATACTTAAAAAAAGATGTTGTTACTAATGGTCCGGGACTTTATGAAATGGAACAAGTAGTACCTGGTAGTGATGAAACTTCATCTGTATATATATATCGAGGGGATAATGTCAATAATTATATAAAAGTTGGTGATTATCTTTGGCAAGTAGTAAAGATTTTGGATAACGGGGAGATTGTAGCATTAGGAGATTCCTCTTTATTAAGAGCAACATGGGATGATAGATATAATATAGATACTAATTATTATAATGGTATTAATGACTATGAAATTAGTCGTATTAGGGAGTTCATAAATTCAGATGTTATTGAACCAACAGATATGTTTGTCAATATTAAAGGATTGATTACTCCACATACAGCATGTGTTGCTAATCGTACAAAAGATGATACATCACGTGATGGTAGTACCGAATGTTCAAAAACTTTAGAAAATGAATATTTTAGTTTATTACCCGTATATGATTATATGAATGCTAGTTTAGATGAAAATTGTCAAAAAGCACTGAATGATTCATGTTCAAATTATAATTATTTAAGTTCATCTAGTGATAGTAGTTGGTGGTTAGCAACTGGTGTAGGAGATGATACAGAGAGTGTTTATTATGTAGATGGTAAAATAGAAACTAGTTACGGAAGTTATAATAGAAGTGGTAGATTAATGGTTCATTTAAATAAATATGTTTCATATGTATCTGGTAGTGGAACAGTAGATGATCCATACGTAATAAAATAAATAATAAAAATAATAACAAAATGTTTTGTTATTATTTTTTTTGTGATATAATATCTTTGATTAATCGCATCTATGTAATAATTTAAATGTGATTGAATTTATAGAGATGTATTTTATTAATTTAATTATAATAGTTTCTAAATTGGTTAATAAATATCAAAAGTGAGGAGTAGATATTATGCTTACATGGATTCAAACTCAAATAAGAGGGTTGTTTGCTGGTATTAATTATTGTATCTATTCTCTGATCGAATGGATTATGTATGGAATATTCGATATAGCATCATTAGAAATTAATTCTGGTTTATTAAATGATATATATACTAGGATCTACGCTTTTTTAGGCGTATTTATGGTTTTTAAAATCACAATATCTTTATTAAGATATGTAGCAGATCCTGATAGTATGGTTGATAAACAAAAAGGTGTGGGAAAATTAGCTACTAATACAGTGGTTATGCTATGCTTATTACTAGTTTTACCTAGAGGTTTTTCTTTATTAAGAGAAGCGCAGCATACGTTTTTACCACTTCTTCCTTATGTTGTTTTAGGAGAATCTATTGATAGTGATGAATATGCAGAGAATAGTGCAGAAGTTATGACTCTTGCAGCTTTGAGAGCTTTTTATTCGCCGTGCAGTAGTTGTAGTGAGGCTGATAGACCTGATCCAATTTCGTCAGTCGACGATATGATGAATACGTATGGTGATAGAGTTAATGGACAATGGGCATATGATTTTAACTATATTTGGGCGCTTGTTGTTGGCGGTTTTATGGCAATATTACTTTTAGTTATAACTGTCAAAATAGGAATAAGGATGATTAAAATGTTTGTGTTAGAAATGATAGCTCCTGTACCTGTTATGAGTTATATTGATCCTAAATCTGCTAAGGATGGAGCCTTTGCTTCTTGGCTTAAACAATTAATATCAACATTTTTTGATTTATTTATAAGGTTAGGAGTCGTTTATATAGTTGTAATGCTAATAAAGGCTTTATCTGAAGGTAGGTTAGTGGATATGTCAAGTATTACTGATCCAGTTAGACTTAGATATATAGAGATCTTATTAATAATAGCGTTATTAATGTTTGCTAAGGATGCCCCTAACTTTATTAAAGATGCCTTTGGAATTAAACATGATAAAGATACCAGTGGTGTATTAGCTGGTTTTGGAAGTGGAGCTCTTGGATTTGGAACTGGGCTTATATCAGGTGCTATATCAGGGCGAGGCATACGTGGTGCATGGACTGGAGCTGTGACTGGGGCAAGTGTTGGATTTCAAAGTGGCTTAGCAGGAAAGAAGTCAAATGCTTGGCAAGCAGCTGGTGATGCATCACTTCAAGCAAGAACTGCCGATCCACATGCTAAGAGCGGTGTATTAGCTGCACTTCAAGCTAGTGCTACTAAATCTCAATTATCTAGAGAAGCAAGAAAGTTGAATTTAACAGATGATACATTAAAAGAAGCTAAAGAAAATATGATTTATATGCAAGGTCTTGCCGCAAAAGCTGAGGATAATTTAAGATATGGCGAGTCTACAGGTATCTTTAGAGATTTGGAAGGTCATATTCTTGAAGATGATGAAAATGGTACAGCATATGAAAAAGCACAGAGAATTAAAGATACTGCAGCTAGTCAGTCAACTATTGCTACTAAGAACTATGAAAAAGCTAACAAAGCAGGAGATTCATATAAAATTAATAGAAGCTTTTCTGAAGACTTCAAGAAAGATAAGAAAGATGCCAAAGTTGACTTTAAACGTGGTAAGTCTACTAAATCACAATATCAGGCTACAGGTAGATTTAATCCTAATAAAGGCGTAAAAACAGAAAAAGAAATAGATAGAAGTTCATAGAATAAAAGGAGAGTGATATATAGTGGAAAACAATAATAATTATTTAATTCCTGCTAATTCTAATAGAGGAAAATTAATCTTAGGATTCTTTAGAGGAATTGACTTAGCGATATTTGGAACAGGTGCTGCTATTACTTTGATTTTAATAATTGCTTTTCAAGGAATGATGACAAATTGGTTAGTAGCAATTGGAGTTTTAGCTCCTGTAGCTCTTACAGGATTTCTAGTAATTCCAGTTCCTCATCAGCATAATGTATTAGTGTTTTTAACAAATGTCTATAAGTATTTCTTTGTTAATAGACAAAGATATTATTGGAAAGGTTGGTGTAATAATTATGGCGAAGAAACAAGTAAACAGTAGTAAATATACAGAAGACTGGGTACCAGTACAATCAATTGCAAATGGTATGATTATCTTAGATAATCAATTAAAGGTAACAGGTGTAAAGATAGCACCTAGAAATATTTTTATTTTAGATGAGGAGTCACAAGCAAATGTTCTTATGAACCTAAGAAACTTCTATAACCAAATAGATTTTGAGTTTTGGTTAATCGTTGCTGATAGACCAGTGGATATTTCTGTTTATATGTCTCAATTACAACTTTTGTATAATCAAAATAATTCCCCTGCAATTAGAAAATTGATTAGTGAAGATATTCAAAAAGGTAATAGTTTTATGAATAATAATGTAGTTGATACAGAGTATTACATCTTGTTTAAAGAAAATAATTTAGATATCATTCAAAAAAGAATTAGAATGTTGATTAACTCTTTATCAGCTTGTGGATTGTTATCAAGTCAAACTAGTAATGAGGATTTAAGAATTATATTAGATAATTTCTTAAATGGTGGTCAAACAACGGAATTTGGAACGGTGGTGGCACTATGAGTACAATGAATTTTAAATCACAAATAGCTCCTAAAGGACTTAGTTTTGGATATAGTGATTTCTTTGTAAGTGATAAATATGCAACTATCCTAACAGTAATATCTTATCCTAAATTTATTGCTCCTGGTTATTTGTCTACACTTACTACTATGCCTGGTATTAAAGTAGTTATTAAACATATACCAGTTCCATTTTCAACAATTTCTAAAATGTTGAATAAACAAATTGCTGAACTAAAAACTAGATACCAAGAAGAAAAAGATCGTACTATTCAAGAGAGAATTAGGCTAGACTATGAGTCTTTAGAGTATTTTGTAACTATGTTAGCAGGAAGTCAAGCTAGAATCTTTGATTTCCAAATGCATATTATGATTACTGCTGATACGAAAGAAGATTTAGAGTTAAAGAAAACTAATGTTAAAAATTATCTTGATGCGATGGAGTTAAAAGCAGTAGCGTTACGTTTTGAACAAGAAAAAGTATTAAAATCAATAATACCAATTTTCCCAAAACAAGATATAGAAGATCGTATTGGTACACCAATTCCTTCTATTACCATAGCTGCTATGTATCCATTTATATTTGATAGTATTAAAGACCCAGGTTTATCTACTTTACTAGGTGTTGACTTTTCCGGTGGTGTCATACTATTTAATCAATTTTTGTATAAAATCAAAAAAGAAAATAACAGAAACAATGCTAATTTGATTTTATTAGGTACCTCTGGATCAGGTAAATCAACCGCAGCTAAATTATTACTTCGTGGGCATATTCGTAATGGTTGTCAAATTGTTGCAATTGACCCTGAAAACGAGCTAGAAGATATGACAAAAGCTTTTGGTGGAGATACTATTGACCTTGGTAAAGGTGGAGAATATGGTATGATTAATCCACTTCAAATAGTAATTGATGCTGATGAAGATGAGATTAAACAAGGATTAGGATATACGGTATTAACTAGAACGCTACAATTCTTAAAAGCATTTATGAAGTATTATGATCCATCTATTGAGGAAGATGTATTAACATTATTTAGTGAAGTAGTTCAAGATACTTATCGTCGTTTTGGAATAGATTTTGATAAGGACTTCTATAATTTTACAGCAAAAGATTATCCAACTTTTAGTGATGTATATGCAACTATTAAAGGTCGTCTTATGGCAATGGCTGATCATACTCATGAAAAAGATATTATGGAACGTCTTGAGTTAAAAATTAGACCATTAACTAATGATTTAAAATATTATTTTGATGGACATACAACCATAACTCATGATAGTGATTTTATTACATTTAATATAAAAGAATTAATGAATGCGGAAGCGAATATTAGAAATGCATTATTCTTCAATATATTAAAATATGCATGGGGACTTTGTTTAAATCGTGATTTGGATACTATATTAATGGTAGATGAGGCACACGTATTATTAGGGGATAATAACTCGCTTGGAGCTGATTTCTTAGCACAAGTTCAAAGACGCGCTCGTAAATATAACACAGGTTCCATTATTATTACTCAACAACCAAGTGATTTTGCAACTCCTAGTGTAATTACTCAAGGTAAAGCAATATTCGATAATGCTTCTTACTATATTATTATGGGATTAAAGAAACAAGCTGCTGAAGATTTATCAAAACTTGTTGATTTGAATGATAATGAAAAAGAAAGTATTAAACGTTATTCACAAGGGGAAGCATTATTCGTTTGTGGACATCGTCGTATGAGAATAAATATTATTGTAACTCCAGAAGAGTTAGCATCATTTGGTAGTGGAGGAGGACTATAATTTAATTAATTTAAGTAGGTGGTGATAAAATGGCTGATAATTCAAATAACCAAAATAATACTAATATTAATAACAATAATGGTAGATTGAATATGCATGCTAGAGGATCATCACCTTCTTTTGATCCTAGACAAAATCAATTTAAAAATAATTCTACATTAGGACAAGCAAATAGAACTGTTTTAAGATATATAGCGATAGGAGCCGCACCGTTGTTAATCATTTTATTGTTTTTTTTAATGATCTTGAGTAAGGATACTATTAGTGGTATTGGTAATGGCGATGATATTTATGAAGATCTACGTAAAGAAATAGCTAGTGTTATGACAAGTTATAGCACTAAAGTAGATATTGATGGAGTTTTGATATTAGCTACTTTAGTTGGGTATAATGATGTAGAAGATATTGATAGTGAAGAAGCTATTTCAAAAAATATGGATTATTTAAAAAAACAAGTACCAATATTAGCTGAGTATCAAATTATGACAACAAAACAATGCGATTATCCTTCTAATACCATGCGTGAGATCGCTAGTAATGATGGATTATTGTCAGAAGATAATTATAATTGTGTTTCCTATGAGATGGAAGGAGAAAGTTATTCCTTATCTATTGGTTTGGGAGACTTAAATGATAATAATAGTGGTAGTACTTATTATTGGAATTTAATTGATGAAGAATTTATATTTAATTTTTATAATGAGTATATGGTAAATCCTAATGAGAATAACGGAGAAAACGATGAGAAAATAGATGAAATTATTCAAGAGATTTATTTATATTATGAAAGTTTATTACAAGTAGCAGATAATGATGAATTGTTTGGTATATATAATGTAGGAAATAATTATTGGTGGCCAATAGGTAGTGATGAGACAACTATTGAAAATGGTAAAACATTTGCAAGCGGTACTCCAACTCCTACTGTTATTACAGCAACTTTTGCTGGTGATGATTCTGTACATGAAGGGGATCATGGAGCTTTAGATATTTCTGGTAGTAATGCATTAAATCGTATTAATATTATTGCTTCACGAAGTGGAACGGTTATTTATCCAACCAGTAATAGTCAAACTAATTTCCCTGATAATGGATATTTGGGTAATAGAGATGGTGGAGGATATGGTAACTATGTAATTATTGATCATGGTGATGGTGAATATACTTTGTATGCTCATTTAGCTCAAAATTCTATTACTGTTATGGCTGGTGATACTGTTGAGCAAGGCCAAGTTATTGCTAAAATGGGACATAGTGGTAATTCAACAGGAGCCCATTTACATTTTGAAATTCGTATAGGTGGTAATTCATCTTTATTTAAAGTTGATCCACAATTATATGTAGATCCTGATAATCCACGTCCTACATCAGATATTTTTACCGAATGGATAAAAACCATGGAAGGTGGAACTAGTGGACAATATGTGGATGGAGATAACTATGTAGTATACGATGGTGGAGATGGTGTATTGACTGTTGGATATGGAATTGTAATTGTCGATTCCAGTGGAAATCAATTATATACCAATATTTATGATACCCCTGTTACCGTAGGTAGTAGAATACCTATGAAAATAGTAGATAAAATGTTTAACCAATTTATGTCGGGATCTAAGACAGTACTAGCGAATGAAAAAGCCAATCGTAATATTACACTTACTAAGAATCAAGATGATGCAATTTTAAGTCTTATGTATAATTGTGGTACAGGATGGGCAGCCCCAGTTTTAGATGCATATGGAACTGATGGGGATACGAATGCTTTATGGAATGAAATGAGTAAATGCAAAAATGCAACAATTGATGGAGTATTTCAAGAACTTTATGGTTTAAAACTAAGACGAGCTGAAGAATATGAATTATTCTTAGAAGGAGATTATAAATACGATCCATTAAGTTATATTTCTGGGGATCCGGTAAAATATTACGATGTTTCTAGTTGGTAAGGAATAAAAAGGGTGATTTTATGGATAAAACTTCATTTAGAATTTTTCTTGTGATAATAGTAGTTTCACTGATTATTTTTAGTGGATTGTTTGCTTTTGCCATGTATGAGAATAAAATTAATGAAGATAAAATAGAAGTAGAATATGTTACTAATGCTAATATCTTTTATACAGTAGAGAGTTGTGTTAATAAATATGTTAGTTTAATTGTAGCGCAAGATAGTATTGCTTTGTATAATGTTACTGACGAACAATATAGAGAAGAACATGGAATAACGATTAATAACGTTTTAGCTAATAATATAAAATTATCTGGAAATTATTCTTTCAATGCCCAAAAAATGCTTCAAGATAAAAATAGTGAACATACATATTATGTGAAAGGATATTTAATAGAAGAATCTTTAATGGAAGATGGATTTTCAAATGAAAAAATAGAATATGGATTAATTGTTAAATTGGATGTAGATAATAATATATATTCTATTATACCTAGTGAAGTGGAGGTATATTTTGATGAAATCTAGATTAGTTAAACAAATTATTATATGTTGTTTTATTGTTATTATATGTGGGGTAGTAGTATTTTTGGTAAGAGGATATTTTCTTGATAGTGACAATAATAAGTTTAATGTGACAAATGAATTAAAAGAAAAATATGAATATAATGAATTTCAAGTTATTAATGTTACTACTGAAATGTTAATTCAAAGATATTTTATTGATTTTAAGAGTAAACTTTTAACCTCTCCTAAAGAAGCATATGATTTATTAAGCAGAGAATCAAAAAAAGAATTTGATAATTATACATCATTTTTAGAATTTATAAATAATAACATAGAACAAATACGTACATCAACGATAGAAAAGTATACTATTCAAAATTTTGATAGTAGCCAACGCTATATTGTATTAGACCAATATAATAATAAATATACTTTTACTGCTAAGGCAATTTTAGTGTATGAGGTAACACTAGATTTTAATAATGAAATAACTAGTATTTTTGAATAAAATATTGTAAAATAAATTTAGTAATTTACTGAAAGAGGGAATAATAATATGAAATTGAAGTTTAGGGCTGAACCACAAGATGTATTAATATTTGTAGTTTTTGCTATTTTTCTTTTGTATGTAATTGCTCTTGGGGTAATAAATCTACCAACATTAGCATCAGAAGGAAGATTTGCTGGATTAAATCCATTACCAGCTTTTGAACCTGAGAATCTATTTAAGACAATTGTTTTTTACCTTATTGCTTTAGGTGCATTATTTATGAGTGTTTCTTCTTACTTTTTTGAAAGAGAAGAAGGAGTGGGACTAACTTTAAATAAAAAAGATAAAGGATATAGCAGATGGGCTAAAGAAAAAGAGATGAAAAAAGTATTAAAATGTGTTCATCCTGCTGATGAAACTAGCCAATATGCTGGTATTCCTCTTATTAGTAAAAACGGAGAACTTTGGGTTGATGATGGTGAGTATCACAACTTAGTAATAGGTGCTACTGGTAGTGGTAAAACCGTAAGTACAATTTTACCTACTATTAAGATTCTTGCTAAAAAAGGAGAGTCAATAATTTGTACTGACCCTAAAGGAGAGTTGTTTGAAAAAACCGGTAGTATGTTAAAAGCCAAAGGATATAATATTATCTTACTTAATTTCCGTAATCCACAAAAAGGTAATGCATGGAATCCATTAACACTACCATATCGACTATATAAAAGTGGAAATCAAGATAAAGCAATTGAGTTATTAGATGACTTAGCGCTTAATATTCTATATGAAGAAAATAATGGTAATGCTGATCCGTTCTGGGAAAAAACTTCTGCGGACTATTTTTCAGGATTAGCACTAGGAATGTTCGAAGATACTACAGAAGATAAAATAAATATTAATAGTATTAGTTTAACAACTACAGTTGGTGAAGAGAAATGTGGAGCATCCACTTATGTTAAAGAATATTTTAATTTAAAAGATCCTAACAGTCCTGCTTATATAAATGCTAGCGGAACTATTATGGCTCCTAGCGAAACGAAAGGAAGTATTATTGCTGTATTTAAGCAGAAGATAAAACTATTTTCATCGCGTGAAAATTTATCAGAAATGCTTTCTTATAGCGACTTTGATATGAATTCGATTGGTAAAGAAAAAACAGCCGTTTTCATAATTATTCAAGATGAAAAGAAAACATATCATTCACTTGCTACTATATTCGTAAAACAATGCTATGAGACATTAATTGATGTGGCTCAATCAAATGGTGGTAAATTGCCATGTCGAACTAATTTCTTATTGGATGAGTTTGCTAATATGCCACCGTTAAAGGATGTAACAACTATGATTACTGCTGCTCGTTCTAGACAGATTAGGTTCACAATGATTATTCAAAATTTTGCGCAGTTAAAACAAGTGTATGGAGCAGATAATGCTGAGACTATCAAAGGAAACTGTGGTAACTTAATTTATTTAATTTCAACAGAACTTGCTGCACTAGAGGAAATAAGCAAGTTATGTGGTGAAGTAAAATCTAAGAAAGATGATAAGACTGCATCAACTCCACTTGTAACTGTAAGTGATTTACAACGTATGAAACAATTTGATCAAATAGTATTAAGAATGCGTATGCAGCCATTTAAGACATCATTTACTCCAGATTTTAAAATAGATTGGGGTAGAAAGTACGGTCCAATTGAATATCCAGAACGTGAGAAAAAACCAGTTGCGGTATTTGATGTAAGAGAATTTGTTAAAGAAAAAAGACAACAGAAAATTAAAGAAATGATGGCAAATGGTACTCCTCCTGCGAATGGTGGAATGATGGCAGGGCCTAATATGAATAGTCCTTATCCTAATATGCCACAAATGCCTAATTTTAGTAATATGAATCAAAATCAAGCACCTAGAAATAATCCAGGACCAGATATTAATATGGATGAACTTATTAAAAAGATCGATGCTAAGATTGCTGAGATTGAAGAGGAAGAAAAGAAGGCTAAAGCATCAGAAGTTAATAAACAACCAGTGACTCCTCCAAAGGATAATGTTAATGAGCATATGAGTAACAAAACTAATGTTCAACCTTCAATTATAAGAGAACCAATGAAGCAAGAAGTTGATCGCGTAGGAGTTGAAAATAAAGATTTAGAAAATACTAATCCAAGATTGTTTAATAATATTAAGGAACCTTCTAATTCTACAGATATTAGTAGGATTATTGAACAAAAAGTAAATAAAGAAATGAGTAATTTTGTACCGAAGATAGAAAAGGAGGAACCAAAGAATTCTACTTTTGTTCCACCTGTGCAACCTACAAATGAAGCAAAAAAAGAGGAAGAAAAACCAAATACAACAATTACTCTTGACGAAGAAGTGGACGATAATAAATTTTTTGATGATTTCTTCGATGATTAAAATAATAGAAGCTAATATTCGAATTAGCTTTTTTTGTCGAAAAATATAGGGTGGGAGCGTATTTAAAACAAAGAAGTAACTTCTCGTCGAACTTAAAGTGGGAAGTTAAGTAAATAATTTACACTTTTTTTGGACAATGAGTTCAGTTGTATTTGGTAGTGCAAATTCCCATGTAGGTTATGTTGGTGAAAATGGTGCTTTGTATTACACTCGTGTTGATGCTGAAGGAGAAGGTATTCGACCTGTTATTAATTTGAAATCCAATGTTGAAATAACTAGCGGAGATGGTACAACTAGTAATCCATACGTTATTATGACAAATTAAGAGAGTAATGAATACTCTTTTTTTATTCTAAACCATATAATCCATTTTCACATCTATTACCCCAAGCATCTAATAATTTATTGTTTTTCTTAATACAAATAATTTCACAATGATTAGGACATTTATTACATTCGGTACCTACTGTTTCAAACTTAGTTTCTAATATATCAAAGTTAAATTCAATTTCTTCTTTTTCTTTTTGAGATAATAAAGCAATCCCTAAAGCTCCCATCAAATGTCCATTTTCATCCACAATAATTTCTTCCCCTAGAATGTCTTGAAAAGCTTTTTTTACTCCAGCGTTTTTACTAACTCCACCTTGAAAAATAATAGGAGGGAGTATCTTTTTACCTTTACCTACATTATTTAAATAATTATTAGCAACACTATAACAAAGTCCTGCAATAATATCTTCTTTTTTATAACCAACTCCTGCTTTATGAACCAGATCCGATTCTGCAAAAACAGTACAACGTGCAGCTATTTTAGTTGGATTATTAGAAGTAAGAGCAATGTTACCAAAATCTTTTACATCGACTCCCAATCTTTTGGCTTGACTGGACAAAAAAGATCCGGTACCAGCTGCACAAAGTGTATTCATAGCATAATCTGTTACAATTTTATTTTCGATTAATATAATTTTAGAATCCTGTCCACCAATTTCTAAAATAGTTCTAACATTTGGATATTTTGAGATAGTACCAACCGCGTGAGCTGTTATTTCGTTTTTTATGGTTTTAGCCCCTAAAATGGTCCCTATTAATTTTCGAGCACTTCCCGTCGTACCAACATGAACAATTTTATATTTATTACTATCAAATCCATCCTTTAAAATTGTAATTAGTTCTTTTACTGCATTAAGGGGATTACCTTTAGTTTCAATATAACTACTTCTTACAATATTGTTGTTTTCATCAATAATAACACCTTTTGTTGAAATAGAACCTATATCAACACCTAACGCACATTTAATCACTATTATCCTCCTTTTTCATTTTTAACATATCATAAAATGCTTCTAGTCTAGTTTTTATTCCTTCTTCACTAGTTTGAGTATCAAATGAAAAGAAAATTATTGGCATTTTATAATCAGAGCATACTTTTTTTATGATTGGTATGGCACCAACTTCTGGAGTACAGCCAAAAGGTTTAATATGTATTAATCCATCATATCCATCATCAATTAATTTCTTAGCTCGATAAATATTATCTAATCCATCTGCACCAATAGTGTACTTCATATATTCTTTTGTATATTTCAACATTTTTTTAGTATGAAGTCTCTTCTTAATCAATAAATAAGTAACATTAGTAAAACGTTTTACTTCTATATTCATTTTAGCTAATTCTTTTTCTAAAAAATAACTAGAAAACTCCTCCATCGAAGTATATAATTCTCCGATAACGCCAACTTTTAAACAATTTTGAGGTTTATTAATTTTTAATTTTTTAAATTTTCTTTTATATTTAAAATATTTACATGTTAATTTAAAAAAACTATTACATTTGGTAAACTCTTTTAACATCCTTTTCTGCAAAATTTGAAAACTATCTTTATACACTTCAAATCCTACATTTTTTCTTATATAGTCATCAATATTGTCCATATAATTAATCATTAATAAAGTAAGTAGAGTATAATAAGCAAATTTAAAAAATGATAATTTAGGATTTAATTTTTTAAAAGTATGATATAAATATTTGGGTGTAAATTTATCTGTATTAACTAGGTTATAAAATTCAAAACTATAACCTAGACTTCTTAAAATGACCTCTTGCACTTCAGCATAATATCCATACCTACAACCACCACCAGCTTGGATTAAA
Organism: uncultured Bacilli bacterium; assembly: GCA_944332575.1. Taxonomy (GTDB): domain Bacteria; phylum Bacillota_I; class Bacilli_A; order RF39; family UBA660; genus RGIG3091. The sequence continues at coordinate 37,669 of CALVKH010000001.1, forward strand.
ATATTGGCGCCACTATCTAATGCCTCAATAAAATTACCTAAATTATATTTAAATGGTAGACATACAAAATCTGGGCTATATTTACTTCCTAATTCCAGTGTTTTTTTAGTGATTGGTGGAGCAGGTACTATTTTTACTTTTAACAACTTATTTAATAAATAATTAATTGGTATGTAATAATTTCCTAAATGAGGAAAACTTACTTTTTTATCATCCATGTTTGACACCTTTTTTCATATTAATAATATCGATAAAACTTTCTAATCTTGTAATTAGTCCAGAAGAGTTATTTAATTCGTCAATAATAATAGAAATAATAGGAATATCTTTTACTTTTTTTGTTATCATTTCATTACTTAATGAATCCGGACCGCATGGGAAAGTTGTTATTAAAATAATACCATCTACATAATTCTTATAATGATTGATTGCGCCCATTAATTCTTTATTATAAGTCCAATAGATAGAATTACTTATTGAACTTGCTTCATAATTGGCCTTTATATTATCGTATATATCTGAAAATATAGGATCTATATGGTTTTCTTTTAAATATTCAATAATTGGTAAACCGATCAAATTATCATATAAATTATATGAATGTGATACTAATAATACTTTAGGATATTTACTTTTTAAAACGATATTTTGTTCTCTTAATTTTTTAGCTAATAAATCTTTTTCTATTTTTTTAGCTTTTAAATAAGCTTTTTTTGCTTCTTTTTTACTTTTACCTAATTCTAACCCCATATTAATAAAAGAATCCATTTCATTTATTCCTTTATCAATATCGACATTATAATTAATTATTTTAGTTTTAAAAGTATTGTTAACTAAATCATATAAAAGAGCAAAATTAGTACACATTTTTTCTTTTTTCTTAATACTTATTAATCTAGGGATCAAAATATAGTCGGCTTTTCCTATTAATGAATTAACATGTCCAAGATAAAGTTTTAATGATAGACACGCTTCGTCTTGAGCCAAGTGACATCCATCTTCTAATATTTTTTTATTACTTTTATTACTAATTATTACATTACAATCTAGTTCTTTGAAAAAATTAATCCACAAATCTTTGTATTTATGGAATAATAGGGCATTTGGTATTCCAATTGTAATCATTTTTTCCCTCCATTTCAGTATACTAAAGTAACAACGTATTTATGATAGTTTTATAATTTTTACGAAAAACATAGTAACAAATGCTTATTATATGTTATAATAAAAGAGTATTGAGGAGGTTTTATTGTGGAAAAGAAAAAAACTTTTAATAAAGAAAAATTTCAAACAGGAGTAATAATAGTTTTATCTTTAATTATTGTGTTTGGTTTAGCTTATTTTGTTCCAGAATTAAAGAATTGTGGTACTTGTAGTGAAGAGAAGAGTATAACTGAAATTACTATGGATGAGTATAGAACTTTATTAAGTGGAGAAGAGGTATCATTAATTTACATTGCTAGTCCTACATGTGCTTACTGTGCTCAACAAGAACCAATTATGAAACAATTAGTTAATGAATATGATGTACCAGTAAATTATTTAAATGTAAATAATATTACTAGCGATGAAGCTAATGAGTTATATTCTGCCTATGGTGATATGCAAGAAGAAAGATACGAAACAGATGGTGTTAGAACTCCAACAATTTTACTAGTTCAAAAAGGAGAAGTTATCGATATGAATCTTAGTACAATTTCTCTTAATGAATTAGTAGAGTTATTACAAAAATATATGACGATAGAGGAGTAATCATTATGAATGACGTTTATGAAAAAGTAAAAGAATTTAAAACTAAGCATCCTATGACTGTAGCATGGAGATTAAAAGCTAATTCTAAAGTAGTTCAAAAACATATGAATCCAGATGAGCATGTTATTTATGCTTTTGCTGCTCAAAAGAGTAAAAGTTCACTTGATATCTTTTCTACCGCAGTAGTTGTACTTACTAATAAACGTATTTTAATAGGAAGAAAAAGAGTAGTATTTGGATACTTTCTAGATACAGTTACTCCAGATATGTTTAATGATTTAAAGGTTGTATCTAATATATTGTGGGGGAAAGTGTTTGTAGATACAGTAAAAGAATTTATTGTTTTGTCTAATATTGATAAAAACGCTTTAGATGAAATCGAAACTAATATTTCAAGCTATATGTTAGAGGAGAAGAAATTATATCCTAATCGTCAAGAAAATGAATAAAATGAAAAATAGTTGTTTTAACAACTATTTTTTTGCTATACTAATATTGGTGATAGTATGAAGAAAATAATTAATTTTATTATTGTTCTAGCTATATTATTTTTAGTATTTCAATTTGGAATAACTTTTTTTAAGAATAAGCATACAGTAGAATATAATTTAAAAGTGAATAATGAAGAAGTAAAAATTCATGAAGAATACTATAAAGATAAGGAAAGTGATTATTACTTTTTTAGATTAAATATAGGGGATGATGCTTTTGTCTTTGATGTTGATAATAGTTTTAATAAACAAAAGAAAGTAATTAGTGATATTAAATTATATAAAAAAGATGAATTAGTATGTATTTCTCCAATTTATATTAAAAATAATAATGATGCACAAATTTTCTGTAATGTTGATAATCAACAATATTCTTATACTAGTATTAAAGATAAATATAATTTAAATGAATTTATTGATACTTTAGATAATTTTGATGCAAGTAAGTATGAATCTAATGATAATACTAATAGTAGTCTTGGTAATTCTTGGGTATATAAAGATAATATGTATTCTAATGAAATATTAATTATTTATGAATATAATGATCTATTAAAAATAACTAAGCCATCTAATGAAAGAATTGATTTCGCAGATTATGATATTTATAATAATGAACTTGGAATTTTAATAGATAAATATTATATATTACCAACTTTTGAAGATCGTCCTGAATATAGAGGATTTACTATTATTAATATTTTGAATGAAGAAAAAGAATATTTATATTTTGATAATGCAACTTCTACTAACCTTTATATTAATGGAGTAGTAGACAATAAATTATATTTGTTTGATAAAAGTAATTTAGTGCAATATGAAATAGATCCAGAAGAAAAAACTTATCGCATAACTGGTAATAATTCTACTGGAGCCCAATATTATGATGGAGAATGGACAACTAGAAATATTTATGATTTTTCAAGGCAAGAATTAACTTTCAGTAAAGAGTTTCCACTGAAAGATAACTATGTAGAAGCTTTTGAATCAGATAAATATTATTATTACTATAATAGTGATAATGAATTTTATAAGGTGTATAAAAAAGACTTAGATAATAGAATTTATTTATTTAAATTTGATGATATGAAGGAAGTAAATGTGGTAAATAATTATATTTATTTTATAAATAATACTACTTTATATCGTTATGATGATACAGGAATAAAAAAATTATTGACTAATAAAGAATTCCAATATAATTATAACAATATATATAGTGCTTATTTTGAATAGGCACTTTTATTTTGTCATATCATATAATCTATTAGGAGGATTATAATGATAAATAGATATACGGTTGGCGAGAATGAAAATGTTGATGATATAGCTAGAAAATTTGGAGTGTCAACAATTGATATAGTGAAAGCTAATAATTTAAATAGCTATTATTTAAAACCTGGAACAGTATTAATCATTCCTGAACAAAGTGATAGTGTTTTTTTAGATTATGTGGTAAAAAAAGGTGATAGTTTATATAGTGTTGCAGAAAATTTTAATACCGATCCAGTTATACTATCAGAAATAAATGGATTAAAGTTATACGATTATATTTATCCTAATCAAGTAATAATTGTACCAAAAGAAAACACTAAGCTTTATATAACTAAAGAAGGGGATACAATAAATAGTTTAATAGATAGTGGAACTCTTTCTTTAGAAGATTTACAAAGATATAATAAAAACCTTTATTTAATACCTGAACAACTAATAATAAGTGTAGACCGAAAATAAGCAATCAAATACCAATCTTTGATTGCTTTTTATAAAAAAAATAACTTAAATTGCAATAAAATGATTTATATAATATAATAATACTATAATAAGGAGGATATCAATATGATCTTAAGAAAGCCATATGCATTTTTAATTAAGAATTTTAAACTAATTCATTTAATATTAACTGGTATTCTTATTTATATTTGCTATAAAAGTTATAAAATTTTATCCTTCTTTAATACTTATATCGCTTCCACAAGACATGATGTGATAGATGGATTAAGTGCTAATTACTTAGGCCCTTTAATTTATATAGCAATAATATTTGTTATATTGATTAGTGTTATTATCTTTTTATTAATGAAAAATAAAGATAAACCATATAAATATTATTTAGCTGCTATTATTTATTATTTTCTACTTATTATTGGGCTTATTTTTATTAGTTTACAACTTGATAATATATCTTATAACAGAATCAATACTATGTTATTAAGAATAAGTAGGGATTTATCTTTAGTATTATTTTTAGCCCAAATACCATTTATTATTATTTCTTTAATAAGAGCAATAGGATTTAACATTAAGAAATTTAATTTTCAAAGAGATTTAATGGAATTACAGGTTGATGAAAAGGACAATGAAGAATTTGAACTTGATATTGATATTGATTCTGATGATGTTAAGACTAGATTTCGTCGAAGATTTAGAATTATAAAATATGTCTTAAAAGAAAACAAATTAATTGTTTTAGCTTTGATAGGAATAATTTTAATAGTTAGTGGTTCTATTTTATATAACAATATGTATGTTAAAAACAAAGTGTATCAAGAACAAGAGATATTTAAATCTAATGGATTAGAAATGTATGTGATAGATAGTTATCAATTAGATACTGATAGCTTTGGTAACGATATTTCATCAGGTGAATATAGTTATTTGGTAGCAAGAATATCTATTAAAAATATATCAGATAATACTATTTCTCTTGGTACTGAGAACTTTGAATTAAGTGTGGATGGTGAAAAATATCGAACTAATAATAGATATAATGAGTATTTTATAGGATTAGGAGATACTAGTAGTACTATAACATTGGAAAGTAATGAAGAAGATATGTTTATTTTGGTTTATAGAATAGATCAAGAGTTAGTAGAAAGCAATAAGAGATTGGAATTTGTTAGTGGATATACAGTAAATGGTGGAGAAAGAATTTATCATTATATTAATATAAATTTAAAATCTAAAACGAAAGGTGAAGAAACGAAAGTAAAAGAAGCAGCACTTAACGAAAAATTGACCTTTGAAGGAAGTATCTTAAAAAATAGTAGTATTACTATAAATAGTGTAGAAATAGAAGATAGATTTTTATATACTTATCAGCAATGTATAAGAGAAGAATGTTATACTTTTAATAATTATGTTGTACCTAAAGTTAACACAAGTAGAGATATGACTGTAATGAAATTAGATTTTGATTTAGAGTTAGATGATAGTTTATATAATGATAAGTTAGCAAATAATTTTATTTCTACTTTAGGACATATTAGATATGTAATTGATGATAAAGAATATACGCAAAGTATAGAAATAGCGAATATTACTCCTGATGTAGTTAATAGCAGTATGTATTATGAAATAAGTGGAGATGCAAAAGATGCTGACAAAGTATATTTAGATATTATCGTTTTAGATAAAGTATATACTTATACATTAAAATAACGAAAAGACTTCAAAGTCTTTTTTCCTTTAGAAAAAAGAAAGAAAATGTTATAATAAAAATAGGTGGTAGTATGAATAAATTTAGATGCGAAAACTGTGGATATATTTATAATTCAATCGATGAAATAGACCATTGTCTATTGTGCGATGGCACAAAAAAGAATATTCTTCCATGGAATGAAAAAGAAGGATTCATTAAAGAAGAACGAGAAAAGAAAAGAGTATGGGTTTCTGATTTAAATCCTAGTATTGCAAGAATAGAAGAATTATGTATTGATTGTGGAATGTGTCAGAAAGTATGCACAGAACAGATTAATATTTCTTATGATAAACAAAAAGCTGATAATCCTATCTGTATTAATTGTGGACAATGCATTATTAATTGTCCTACCAAAGCATTAGTACCTAAATATGATTATAAAAAAGTTTTAGATTATTTAAATGATACAGATTATACGGTGACTATTTCAGTAGCACCTTCCGTAAGAGTAGCAATAGGGGATTTATTTGGTTTTGAACCTGGTTCTTTTCTAGAAGGTAAATTAGTTAGTGCTTTAAGAAAATTAAAATTTGATTATGTATTTGATTTAACTTTTGGAGCGGATATGACTATCATGGAGGAAGCTAGTGAATTAATAGAGCGAGTTAAGAAAAAAGAAAATCTTCCTCAGTTTACCTCTTGTTGTCCCGCATGGATTAAATATTGTGAAATATTTCACGATGAATTAATACCTAATTTATCTACTACCAAGAGTCCTATTAGTATTCAAGGTTCATTAATAAATTCTTATTTTGTTGAATATAACAATATTGATAAAGATAAAATTATCAATGTTATGGTGGCTCCTTGTGTCGCTAAAAAATATGAAATAAAAAGAAAAGAACTCCCTGGTATGAATTATGTTATTACTACTCAAGAATTAGTTATGATGTTAAAAGAATGCGAAGTAGATTTTAATAACTTAAGCGATGATTCCTTTGATTCGCTTATGGAACGAGGTAGTAGTAGTGGATTAATTTTTGGTACTAGTGGGGGAGTAATGGAGGCATCACTTAGAACGATGTACTACTTAATGACTAAAAGGAAAGCCCCTAACAATTTCTATAATTTAGAAGAAGTACGAGGAGTAGAAGGAATAAAAGAAGCGAAGATAAATATTGATGACTTACAGTTCAAAGTAGCAGTTGTGAATGGTATGAAGAATTTAGAAGAAATATTAAAAAGACAAGAGGAATATACTTATATAGAAGTTATGAATTGTCCAGGTGGATGTATTGGAGGAGGAGGGCAACCATTGTTACCTATAAATAAAAATAAGGACTATATAAAAGCAAGAATGAATTCGCTATATAAGAATGATAGTGAATCTAAAATAAGAGATTGTTATGAGAATAAAGATGTAATAGATGTGTATAATTCTTATTTAGGATATCCTTTAAGTAAGAGAGCAATTGAATTACTTCATACATCATATAAAAGTAAGAAGAATATGTTTAAATAAAAGAAGTTGTTTGAATAAAATAACTTCTTTTTACCTATTATTTAAGAGTAATTATATTGACAGATTTTTAAAAATATGAGAAAATTTAAATACATTGTGCGACAATATATTTGTTGTAACATATAATATTATGGGTCTATAGCCAAGTGGTAAGGCATGGGACTGCAACTCCCTGAGCGTTGGTTCAAATCCGACTAGGCCCTCCATTGGGAAATCTGTTCGAACTTTATGTTTGAACTTAACATATAGAATATCAATTTCTAAAAGAAGTTGATATT
>CALVKH010000002.1 GCA_944332575.1 uncultured Bacilli bacterium
CCGCTACTGTCCCTATGATCATTATTATCCCTATGATTATTATTACCCCTATGATCTCTATTAGTGTGAATCCTTTAACATTAGTTTTCATTTTGATCATTTCCTACACACCTCTTTTGCTTACCCCTTACCGTATCTTATTATAAGACTATTATATCATTAAATTTAAAAAATAAAAAGATTAGTATCCTAATCTTATTATTTCGTATTTTATATTAACTTCTTTCCCCATTTTGGATGCTTCACTTTCACTGGCAAACAATAAGTCAAAAAGGAAGGTCTTCCCTTTTCCAATATTACCACCACGATCTAAAACTATTCCATAAAAAGGTTCATCATTATAAAAGTCAACATTACTTATTCTTACTATCGTCCCAAATGGATAAGAATAATCTCCTGCCAAAATTCTGATTTTTCCATAAGTAGGATCATCAAAATAAATATTACCTTCACCTATGTATCTACCTGATGCTGTCATCATACTAGTACACCCTACACAATCAGGACCATATCCAGCTAAAGAACCTACAAGTGTTTCTATTACTGGACTAGAAACAGCATTATCCTCTGTAACAATTTCTACTGGCTCTTCCTTTACTTCTTCTTTTACCGGAACGCTTTCTTCAACTTTTTCAACCTGAGATTCATTCTTTTCTACTATTATTTCTTCTTTAACCTCATCTATTTTAACTTCTTCTATTTCTTCCTCTTTTAATTCTTTTTCAATCGTCTCTTCTAATAAATTATCAGTCTTTAAATTATTAACTTTTAAATAACTTATATATTTTCTATTTTGAGTTTCTAATGAATAAGTATTTAATTCTTGCGTTTTAGCATCATAAGAAAATAAATTATAAGCTATTAAACCTATTAAAAGAACATTACATATGTGCAGCGAATATTTTATTTTATCTTTCACAATAATTCTCCTCTTCTATCGTACGAAAATAATTGTATCATATTTTAATAATATGTAAATATATTTACAACGTTACAATGTAAACGTCTGTAAATAAAGCAATAAAAAAGTAGCTATCGCTAGCTACTTAATTTTATTTATAATTTTCTGCTCTTACTTCCATGAAGCTTCTTGGATGCTTACATACTGGACACACATCAAGAGCATCTTTTCCTATATAAACATGTCCACAATTTCTACAAATCCATATTTTGTCCCCATCTTTGTGGAAAACTCTATCATCTTTAACATTTTGTAATAAAGTTAAATATCTTTCTTCATGTTCTTTTTCAATTTTAGCTACTTCAGCAAATAGGTAAGCTAATTCATCAAATCCTTCTTCTTTAGCTACTTCAGCAAATTCTTTATACATTTCTGTCCATTCATAGTTTTCACCATTTGCTGCATCTACTAAATTTTCCATAGTTGATGGAATATCACCACCATGTAAATATTTAAACCACAATTTAGCATGTTCTTTTTCGTTATTAGCAGTTTCTTCAAAAATAGCTGCAATTTGTTCATAACCATCTTTTTTAGCTTTTGATGCATAATAGCTATATTTATTTCTAGCTTGACTTTCTCCAGCAAATGCTGTCATTAAATTTTGTTCTGTTTTTGATCCTTTTAATTCCATATAAAATACCTTCCTTCCTAAATTATTATATCTATATCAAGAGTTACCTCTTAATAGCACTTTGACATTCATTGCATTGACCTCGAAATATAATTTCACAGTCATCTATTTGTATATTATAATCATGATTAATTTTATCAGCAGGCACATTTATACCTTTATAAGGTATATCAATTACCTTATTACATGAATTACAAATAAAATGATAATGATTACTTTTATCTCCATCATAGCGAGTAATATCTTTATCTATACTTAATCTCTTAACTTTACCGCTATCTACTAATTTATTTATATTTCTATAGACAGTTGCTTGACCAACATTTTTATCTAAAGCATGAACTTTATTATAAATATCTTTCATTGTAGGATGTGATTTATCATTACTTAATACTTGTAAAATAAGTTCTTTTTGTTTAGTATTTCTAATAAATACCACTTCCTTATCGATAACCATTATCAATAATTATTATACTATTATTTTAAAAAAATTCAATACTTATTATTACTTTTACTAATAAATGCAAATATAAACTGTATCTTCTTCAAAGATAATTTGCTCTTTATTAAATTCATTCCAATCATTGCTACTGCAAAATTCTTTTCTTTCTTCAGGAATATTTTCATTTTGTATGTGGTTTATATCACGATTTAGAAAATTTCTAAAATAATACATCGTAGCCCAATCAACAGTCAAAGCTCTTTGAGTCATATTATTAATATATTGACTACCCGAGTAAGTCAACGTAATATTTAAATCGTTAATAAGTCCCATGTTTTTTATTTCTATATTACTATTACTTTCATAATCTTCTATAATTTTAATAATTTCATTCGTTAAATTTTCATCGCCCTTATTAATTATAAATCTATTTATTGCTATTTCGTGATATGAATAACAAGCAAAAATTAATAAAATAGCAAATACTCCTACACCAAACCATTCAAATAATCTGTTATTTTTTATATTAACAATATAGAATAAAAATAGTAATCCAACAAGTGAACCCATAGAAATAACAGTTCTTCCACATATACCAATATTATTAGTGTTCACCAAAACAAATGGTACTAATGGTACTACTACCATTGCTATACTACAATAAACTAAAAACCAAAATTTTATATGCGCTTTCTTACTTTTCTCTCTGTATATTTCCACTATCAACAAAACTCCAATTAATAAAACAATTATGGCATACATATAAGAAGGTAAAATATTTTGTGTAGTCCACATTAAAGACTTAGTCTGAGAAAGTATACTAATTATCGAATCTTTTAAATATATTGACCCCGACACTCTATCGCTACCGTTTAAAGCAGTATATATTAATCCCAATAAACACGCACTTCCGTATACAAAAGCAATTAAAAGATTGTTTTTAATAAAATCTGATATTTTTGTAGAATATTTCAAAGCAAAAGCAATTGAAATTACTACTACAAAAGACATTACTGATTGATACGAAAACATAGCAATAGTAGCAAAAAGTAAAGCTTTTAAAATATATTTTTTGTCATGATGTTCAAAAAAATTAACAATATGTATAGATGACAAAATAGCTGCTAGCACACCAAAACAAGTTATGCCAGTAAATTCAGGGAACGAAAACAATTCTACTGTAAATAAACTACAAGAGATTAAAAAACTAGTTATTATATTAACAAGACTATTTTTAGTATATTTTTTTAACAAAAGATATAAATTTATTATTGCACACCATATAGATGCTAATCCTAGTAACCACGCCAATTGCTTACAAACAATAAAAGGTAATTCTAAATAATCCATTATCATTAAAAACAAATACATTAATATTCTACCATTATTTAAATATGTATGAGCATTATTTGAATATCCAATATTGTATAATACAACAGTATCCATAGCAAAATGATCATGTACAAATATACCAAATAAAATCAGCAAAACTAATAATGAACCAACAATATACATTTTATCTTTATTATCCAAATTTACTTTTATTTCTTTTTTCTTCGTATTATTAAAAACAAAAAATTTACTAAAAACATAATTTATTACAACAATAACAAATTGAACAATTATTTTAGCTATTAAATCATTAATGTTAACTACCTCTACAAATACCACCATCAATAAAAAGTCAACTAGCAGTGATAAAATTCGATATTTAAAAAAATTAATTATTTCGAGTAATAAATCTTTTTTACCACTGGTCTTACTTCTAAAAACAATAATCTTATTAGCTAAAAAAGCAAAGGTAACTGTTACTATCCAAGATAAAATAGTAGAAACTTTATAATTAATATTTAGTCCACGTGAAAATAACCAATAAGTAACAAAACTAACAACTGTAGTAAGTACTCCAATAATTAAATACTTTATTACTTCATCATACTTTTTTACTAATTCACATACTTTGTTTTTCATATTTACCTCATACTATTTTATATTTATTTTTTCTTTTATAATATAAATTGGCCTATTTTTAGATTGAATATGAATTTGTGATAGATATTCACAAATTACACCCATTATTAAGAATTGAATTGTACTAATAAATAATATTAGAGCACAAAGTCCTATAATAACATTAGTAGTTATTACAAATGCAATAAAACTAATTAAAAACAAAACAGAAAAAATCATTCCTATTATAATAGATGCTTTTAATGGTTTTATACTAAACGATACTATTCCTCCAACTCCATAAGTTAATAATTTAACAAAATTAAATTTAGTACTTCCGTGTTCCCTTTTATTAGGAACATAGGGTAAATAATAAGTATGAAACCCCACCCAAGAAAATATTCCTTTAGAAAAGCGATTATCTTCTTCTAATAATAAAATGGAATCTACTACTGCTCTTCTAAACAAACGAAAATCACTAGCACCTTGTTTAATTTCAAACGAAGAAGTACTATTCATAATTTCATAAAAATTTCTTTTAAAAAATGAAATAACTTTATTTTCTTTACGTTCTTTTTGATAAGCCGCAACACTATCATAATAAGTATCTTTTTCTAATATATCTAACATTTCTAACATAATTTTAGGATCCTGTTGCATATCAGCATCAATTATTCCAACATAATCTCCTTTTGCCTCTTTAAGTCCAGCTAATATTGCCGCTTCTTTGCCAAAGTTTCTAGAAAAAGAAATAGTCTTAACATGCTTTTTATCCAACTTTGCTAATTCTTTTAATTTTTCTAAAGTTTCATCTTTACTTCCATCGTCGATAAAAATAAGTTCATAATCCAAATCTTTATTATAATTTTTCTTAATATTATCATAAAATACATTAACATTTTCTTCCTCGTTATAACAAGGTACTACTAAAGACAACTTCATAATATACCACCAACTTCATTATAACAAAAAAAGAAATTATAATAAATAATTTTTAACTTTTATTTTGATATGATAGTTTTACAACTTCATAAAGCTTATTATGATGATAATTAACCTCTTTTTCAAGACTAGCAAGTAATTTTTGATAAGCAATATCTACATCATCTTGTTCTTTATCAAAGCATTCAAAATACAAATACTTTATTTTATCAAAATTTCCTTTTTTATAACTATTAGTTATTTCTTTCATTAGAACTTTTTTTATTTCTTCATCTAATCTTATAATAAAATGATTCCAATTTCTTTTTTTTATTTTTTCTAAAAATAAATTATATTCCAACAATTTGTTAGATAATATCAAGATATCTTGTTCTTCATCTAATAATAATCTGCTTCTATAAATTAGCACCCCTTCATTATCAAATTCTACTGCTACTGCTCTAGTACCATCTGTAACTAAGGTAGAGTAAGGAATAACATTAATTTTTTCACTAGTATAAATTTCTGTTAAATTTTTTATTTTATTTAAAAAAATATCATTGGTTTTTACTTCATAATTCAAAATATCATCAAATGTATTAGAATCTATCTTAAAAAGTGGAATTTTCTTTATATGTTCTAAATCATCATTTAATTCCCATTCAAAAAATTCATAAATCTTATCTTCATCAGTCCAATTTAAAATAATGTCATAAACATATATCAATTTTATCTCCTCCTTTAAAAATTGAACATGTAATCATCAAAAATCCAATAATTGCTACAATACACTCATATCTTTTAGAAATAAACACTAAATACTCTAGAAAAGTATATCCCATAGTAAGAAGATTTAAATAACTAATCATATAGATAAAACCAATCACAGTAAATCCAAATCCCAAAAGAAAGAAAAATATTCTAGCAATCATTTTATCACCTAATTAATTTTATTATGAAATATCAATAATATTATGTAATTTATCTTTTTATTTTATTCATAATATAAAAATAACTAGATGAAATAAAACTTCCTAAAACTGATATTAACAAATCTGTCATAGTATCAGTAGCGCCACTTATCTTTCTTTGATGATCAGTTCCTAGCCAAATATCACTAAAGAATTCTATACCTTCCCAAGCAAGTCCAACAAAAGAAACTATTGATATAATGATAATAAAGTTTTTCCAATTAGAAATTTTGATGTTACTTGCTAATACAAATGTTAAAAAACAGCCAAATAGAAAATGGACAATTAAATCAAAATAAGATGTACTATAATACAAGCTAAATAATATTCCTAAAGTAAAAGCAATTAATAAAAAGAAGTAATAAATCATCTTTATATACTTCTCTATTTTTAATTTACAAAATTTTTCAATTATTAACGGAACAATTATTAATAATATTGACACTATTCCAAATATTACTTTACCTAATTCAAATGGTAAACAATGTAAATACAAATAATATCCAGATAGCAAAATATTAATAATAATTAAAACATTAGTCACTATTGTCACTATTATCACCAATAGTTATTTTATCCATTTCTACTCCACTTATTACATCAAACTTTCGACTTATTTTATCAGTAGTAATTGACACATTTTCTACATCCTTGTTTACAGTTTGAATACTTCTTGCTAACTTATCCCAACGTTCTTTATAACGATTAAATTCAATTCCTAATTTATTTAATTCGTCGTGAATAATAGATGCATATTTATCTCGCTCCATATTCTTAATAATCATTTGAATCACTGTTAAAGTAGAAATCAAAGTAGTTGGCGAAGTAATCCATACTCTTTTTTTATAGGCATAATCAATAATATCGGAATGATATGCATTAATTTCAGCAAAAATTGCCTCTGCTGGTAAAAACATAATCGCTTGATCACTGGTAACTCCTGGTATTATATATTTATCATGAATAGCATCAATATGTTTTTTAACATCATTTTTAAATTGTTTTTCATAATTGTTACGTACTTCTACTGGTAATTTTTTATCAACCATCATACGATAATGTTCTAACGGAAATTTTGAATCAATAGCAATTGTCCCTAAAGGTTCTGGTGCAAACAAAATAGAGTCTGCAATAGTGCCATTAGGAAGGGTATATTGTAATGAATAAATCTTATTATTATTTTCACCAAAGACATTAGATAAAATATGTTTCAAATTTACTTCTCCAAAAATTCCTCTTGTTTTTTTGTCTGTCAAAATACCTTGTAAAGATACAATATCATTAGATAACCCATCTATCTTCTTTTGAGCTTCATCAATTTTACTTAAACGTTCTAAAACATTAGTAAAGGTTTTATTCGTTTTCTCAAAATTTTGGTCAAGTCTCTCATTTACTTTATCATTGATATTGTTTAATCGCTCTTCTAATCTTAAATTTAATTTATCAAAATCCTCATTTATATTTTTATTTAAGTCCGTTTGAAAATCGTGAATTTCTTTATTGATATTGACTTCAAATCTTCCTAATCTTTCTGTAATATTTCCTTCATTTACTCCTTTAAATAATGAAATAATTACTAATATTACTAAAATTACTAATATGATAATAATTGCTACTTCCATACTTCCTCCTACTCAAGATTTAATTTCTTATTAACTATTTTTGATAATAAATAACTAACTAATAACAGTCCACACACAATAATTACTGTTTTTAAGTCAGTAATACTTTCTAGTAAACTTTTACCAACAAATCCCCAAAAATATACTATGGATAATTTTCCAATTAAAATTGCCGCAATAAACTTTTTAAATTTAACATTCACCAGTCCACATGCTATATTAACTAAAAAAGCTGGGGTAAAAGGTAATGCTATAATTAAAACTAATTTACTAAATTCTATATTTTTTATTTGTTTCATAATTTTATCTAATTGCTCTCTTTTAGAAGTCTTCTTCAAAAAATAATTACTAAACAACTTAGAAAAGAAGAAATATGACAAAACACATCCAACACAAGTAGCAAGCCATGAAATAATAAAACCAACTACTCCGCCAAAAGCCATCATATTAAAAGCTATAAATACTGCTAACGGTAACACAGGAATAATTGACTCTAAAATAATTAATCCTATTCCAAAAGGAACACCAAATTGTTGTAAATATGAAATCATCAATTGTACAAAAGAATCAATCATCTCCATCATACTTATCACCTTTTATTATTATAGTACAATTTATTCTGTTTTAAAAGTAGAACCTAAAAAAGATTTACTGATAAAATATTAAAAATAGTTAACAATATAAATGGTGAATTATATGGAATTGTTACTTTTATGTATCAAAATTTTTGGAGTTAGAATAATCGATGTATCTCTTGGTACATTTCGAACTATCATTACAGTAAAAGGAAAAGCTATTTATGCTAGTCTTATTGGTTTTATTGAAGTTTTTGTTTGGTTTATTATTGTAAGAGAGGCACTAAATACTGATACCGATAGTATCTGGATAGCTATATCATATTCCCTAGGATTTGCTACAGGAACTTATATTGGAAGTATTATATCTAATAAATTTATTAAAACTACTTTCTCGTTTGAAATAATAACTGCTAAACATGATATGAGTGATAAATTAAGAGAAAAAGGATTTGCTGTTAGTGTATTAGATGTAAAAGGAAAAGATGACAAAACTGATAAATTTATGTTATTATTAGAAATAGATAGTAATCGATTAAATGAATTAAAAAATACAATAAGAAAAATGGATAAACAAGCTTTTATCATAGTTACTGAAACAAAATATGTTCAAAACGGTTACTTCAAATCAGTATAAGGAAGTGATACTTTGAAAGACTACTTAAAAAATTATATCAAGGAAATAGACAATAAGATAAGTATAAATAAAATAACTAAAAGTGATGTAGAAGAACATTTAATTAAAATTCAATTTTTTCAACATGAACGACTAGTACATTTATTAGTAACCTTAGCTTATGCATTATTCACAATAATTTTTATATTTTTAACATTATATCATCCTTTGTTCTTTATTATAACTATAATAGTATTAGTATTTTTAATGTTTTATGTAGCTCATTATTTCTTCTTAGAAAATAATGTGCAATACTTATATAAACAATATGATTTGATGAAAGAAAAATTATCTAAAAAGTAATTGAATAAAATTACTTTTTTTATTTAGCTTATATTTGCTAAAAATGCTCTTTTATAGTACAATGGAAAAAGCTTTAGGAGGTTTATTATGATACAAGTTAATAATGTAACGCTAACTTTTGGAAAAAGAACTTTATTTGAAGATGTTAATATTAAATTTACTCCAGGCAATTGCTATGGATTAATTGGTGCTAATGGTGCTGGTAAAAGTACATTTTTAAAATTATTATCTGGAGAAATTGAAACAACTCATGGTGATATAGTGATAACTAAGGGAGAAAGAATTGCTGTATTAAAACAAGATCACTATGCTTATGATAATGAAAGAGTTATCGATACCGTTATTATGGGAAATAGTAGACTTTATAATATTATGAAAGAAAAAGAAGAACTTTACTCACATACTGAATTTACCGAGGAAGATGGTATAAAACTTGGTAACTTAGAGGCTGAATTTGCTGAACTTAATGGATGGGAAGCAGAAAGTGAAGCTTCAACTCTTTTAAACAATTTAGGAATTGATGAAAAATTTCATTATGAACTGATGAAGGATATCCCTAATAATCAAAAAGTAAAAGTATTATTAGCACAAGCTCTATTTGGCAATCCTGATATTTTATTATTAGATGAACCTACTAACAACTTAGATATTGATGCTATTAATTGGTTAGAAGAATTTCTTATTAACTTTAATAATACTGTAATAGTTGTATCTCATGATCGTCACTTTCTAAATAAAGTATGCACTCATATAGCTGATATCGATTACGGAAAGATCAAATTATATATGGGAAATTATGATTTCTGGTATGAATCTAGTCAATTAGCATTAAAACAAATGAAAGAATCTAATAAAAAGAAAGAAGAAAAAATAAAAGAATTACAAGCTTTTATTGCAAGATTCTCTGCTAATGCTTCCAAATCAAAACAAGCTACTTCTAGAAAAAAAATATTAGAAAAAATTGAATTAGATGAAATCGTACCTTCTTCTAGAAAATATCCATTTATAGATTTTAAGCCAGAACGTCCTTCTGGGAAAGAAATATTAATGGTTACTAAATTAAATAAAACTATAGATGGTAAAAAAGTATTGAACAATGTCAGCTTCACAGTTCAAAAAAATGATAAAATTGCTTTTGTTGGAAGTAATGATATTGCTAAGACTACTTTATTTAAAATATTAATGGGAGAACTAGAAGCCGATAGTGGTCATGTTACTTGGGGAAAAACTATTACTCCCTCTTATTATCCACAGGATAATTCTAAATATTTTACGAAAGATGAAACCATTATGGAATGGATCGGTAGTTTTTACAACATTGATGATGAGACTGTTTTAAGAGGATTTTTAGGAAGAATGTTATTCTCCGGCGATGATGTATTTAAAAAAGTACCAGTTTTATCCGGAGGAGAACGTGCAAGATGTATGTTTTCAAAATGTATGTTAGAAGGAGGAAACTTCTTAATATTAGATGAACCTACTAATCATTTAGATCTAGAAAGTATTACCTCACTAAATAACGGATTAATTAAATATGATGGAGAATTAATTTTTTCATCACATGATCATCAATTTACTGAAACTATAGCTAACCGCATTATTGAACTTACTGACGATGGGTTTATCGATCGTAAAACAACATATGATGAATATCTAAAAGAACGAAGCAAAAAATAGCTTCTTTTTTTTAACTTTTTATATTTATTCGCATATAATACTATGGAGGTATACACTATGTCCAATGATATTACTGCAACAGAACTAAAAGGACTAATCCCTAAAGTAAAAATAATTGATATACGTGATAATTATCAATTTAATTTAGGTAGCATTCCTACTTCTATTAATATTCCTATGAACTTTTTACTCACGAATCCTGATTCTTATCTTAATAAAAATGATACATACTATATATACTGTGAATACGGTAGTAGAAGTAAAACCGCGTGTAATAAATTGCAAAAACAAGGATATAAAGTAATAAATGTACTAGGTGGATTTAAAGAATATAAATTAAAATAAAAAGACCCTGGGGTCTTTTTATATGAATAAATTAACAATTAAATTAAAAGCAAAACATACAACTATACCACATAAAGTAGGTACTAATATAGAAATTAACGTCCATTTATTTGACTTAGTTTCTTTTTTTATAGTTAAACAGGTAGTAGAACATGGCCAATGCATTAAAGAAAATAACATTACCGAAATAGCGGTAGTAATCGTCCATCCATTATCTACTAACAAAGTTTTTAATTCAGCTAAATTACTAAAATCTGTTAAATTACCAGTTGCCATATAACTCATAATGATAATAGGCATCACTATTTCATTAGCAGGAAATCCTAAAATAAAAGCAAGCAATATAACCCCATCCATTCCTAAGAGACTAGCAAAAGGATCAAGAAAATTAGAAGTATAAGATAAAACGGAAATTGAATTAAATTTAACATTAGCCATAAGCCATATAACTAATCCTGCAGGAATAGCAATAGATACTGCTCTGCCTAAAACAAATATCGTTCTATCCAAAACAGATCTTACAATTACTTTTATTACTTGTGGTTTTCTGTAGGGAGGTAACTCTAAAGTGAAGGAAGAAGGTACTCCCTTTAAAATAGTTTTCGATAATATCTTAGAAATAATAAAAGTCATAAATATTCCAAAGATAATAACTAACATCAAAATAATAACACTTAATAGTGAATTACCAGTCCCCACTCCTACTAAAAACATCGTAATGATAGCAATTAAAGTAGGAAGTTTACCATTACAAGGAACAAAACTATTAGTAATAATTGCTATTAATCTTTCCCTAGGGGAATCAATAATCCTAGCTCCACAAACACCTACCGCATTACATCCAAATCCCATAGCCATGGTTAAAGCTTGTTTCCCACAAGATGAACATTTTTTAAAAAATTTATCGACATTAAAAGCAATTCTAGGCAAATATCCCAGGTCTTCTAATAAAGTAAACAAAGGAAAGAAAATCATCATCGGTGGTAACATTACTGATACGACCCAAGCTAAAGTTCTATATATACCATAAACCAACATATCACTAAGCCAATATGGCATAAAAGAGTTACAAAATAAAAACAAATCTTCTTCAATGCTAAAAAACAAATGGTTAAGAAAATTTGAAGGATAATTAGCTCCTTTTATTGTTAACCAAAAAATAAATCCCAATAATAACAACATCACTGGTATTCCTGTTATTTTATTAGTTAAAACTTTATCTATTTTTCGATCACGTCTATTATAATCATCTTTTCCATAAGTAACAACTCTGTTACTGATATCTTCCGCTAAATCATTAATTGATTTTACAATAATATCTTCCAGTTCTGTTACCAAAATATCATTATCTAGCAAGTATTTTTTGGCCTTGTTAATGGCAGTTATTGTTTCATTATCTAAAATAGAATACCCCAAATAATTCATTATCAACTCAATAAAATCATCATCATCTTTGATTAAATTAAGCGCCACCCATCTACTATTTAACAACCCATTCAATTTATTTTTTATTACTGGTTCAATGATATTAATAGCATGTTCTAATTCTTTCGAATATTTAACTTTTATTGTTTTTTTGTTAGGATTAAAACTATATTTATCCATAGCTTTCGCTAATTCATCTAATCCCTTACCTGATCTAGCGCTAGTAGCAATAACTTCTACTCCTAATATGTTTTTCAATTCATTCATGTTTATATTGATACCTTTTTTCTTAGCTTCATCAATTAAATTAACACACACTATCACATTATTAGTTATCTCCATTACTTGCAAGGCTAAATTTAAATTTCGCATTAATGAACAAGCATCACATACTACCACTGTTAAATCACTATTACCAAAACAAATGAAATCCCTTGCTACTTCTTCTTCTTGTGAATGAGCTAAAATAGAATATATTCCTGGCAAATCATATATTTTATAAAAATGATCTTTATATTTAAAATCTCCACTAGCATTGCTAACAGTTTTTCCTGGCCAATTTCCTGTATGTTGATTTAATCCAGTAAAAGCATTAAATACCGTACTTTTACCTACATTAGGATTGCCTGCTAAAGCAATAACTTTATCCACATTAGTAATTTTTTTCTTTTGCTTTTTCACAACTAAATCCCCTCTATTAAAATATTTTTAGCATCATCATCTCGTATCGCAATAAGTGCTCCTCTAATCATATAAGCAATTAAATTACCTCCCGGATTAATTAAAGTACTTTCCACTACTGTTCCTGGAGTTAATCCAATATCTAATAATCTTCTTCTAATACTACCACTAGAAATAACCTTTTTTACAACTGCTTTATTTCCTAATGGAACATCATATAAACTCATCTCTTTCATAAATAATTTATCCTCCTCATATATTAGGTTAGAAGTTTCCTTTATCTAACTCTAATATAATATATGTATTAACCTAAAAGGAGCGTGGGCTTATGAATAGTGAAAAGTATTATACCTTAACTGGATATAAAATAAAGGAGCATATAAAAATAACTTCCGCCATGGAAGATTATATTGAAATGATTTATCGAAATACAATCACGAATGATAATATATCTGTAAAAGAACTATCTATCCTTTTAAATGTTAAAGCATCCTCCGTATCCAAAATGGTTAATCGATTAAGCAAATTAAATCTTGTTGATTTTCAAAAATATGGACATATAGCATTAACAAAAGAAGGAAAAAAATTAGGAAAATTTTATTTAGAACGACATAATACTTTAACTTTATTTTTTAAAAATTTAAATAAATCTAATTTTAAATTAGAACAAGTAGAAAAAATAGAACATTTTGTTGATGAAATTACGATCAAAAATATGAAAAAAAGCATAAAAAAAGATAATAATTAATTATTATCATCTCCTATTAAACCATTACCACAAAAATCACATTCTACATATTCATCTAATTTTAATGGAACAATAGCACCACATTTCTTACATTGAACCATGTCTACTTTTTGTTTCTTCTTAGAAATTTCTTTAGTATTAAAAGAATCTTTTCCTTTATCTTTATATATTATTTTATTTTTCTTATCATCTATTTCCATTGGTATTAAATAATCCTTATCTTTAAGATCTAATATATTTTTTTTAACATCACTAGTAGATAAATCTAATTTTTCACTTATTTTTTTGATAGATGTTTCATGCTCTAAATTAATTGATTTAGTATATATCTGTTCAATTCTAGCTTTTTTAACTAAAAGACGCCCTCCAATTATAAAAGAAGTAAGCATAATAATTCCTATAATATATAAATGAACATCTTCAGGAATCAAATTAATCATATCTAAAGACATACCACTATTATATAAATCTATAACATCTTTTAGAAAAGAGTAAAGTCCTACACCTACTATAAACAGAATAAATAGACCAATTCCAGTTAAATTTCTACCCCAATTATACATCTTACGTTTATTTTCCTTAACTCTTACAATAAAGAACCAAACTCCTATAGGAGTAATAGTAAACATTAATATCCAGATAAAAATATATGGAATTTTATTTATTCTTGATTCTAGTTTTTTCTTATCAATATTTCTTAGATTAATTTTTTTCATAATATCTACTCCTATCTAATTTATATGATCATATTTTTGCAAAATATCAAAAACTATATCTTTTACTTCAGTATTATTTTTATTTTTTATTTGCTTTTTTAAATTACTTAAAGCATCATCATAAATCATAGATTTATCTAAAGATTGTAGTTTTAAATAGTCATAATAATCTTTTATCAAATTTAAATTTATTTTATTAGTAGATAAATATTCCGTTCGTATCTCTAATAATAAAGAGGATACAAATTCATTAAAAACATCTTCAAGAGAATAACTGTCTTTAAAATCTTCATATTTAGCTTTCAACAATTGACTTTTCTCAACTAAACTAGAGTCTTTAAGATCTTTTGAAGTTAGTATATGATCTAAACTAGTATTTAACAATGGTTTGGAATAAAGAGCTTGATTTAATCCTATTTCTTCAAATGAAATTAAATATATTTTACTATTAACAAGAGATTCTACTTTTATATATGAAGAGATCTTATAATCTTTAGATATTGTTATATTGTAATTATTATCTTTCTCTTTTATTTCTATCCTAGGTTCATAAAAAGGATAAACGATAACTAACTCATCTTTATATAAAGAGAATAATCCTCTCTCCGTAATTTCTATATTCGATACTATTTCATTTAACTCTTTTAAACTACTCATAATTAACACTCTTCCGTGCACACATCATTTAAAACTTTATGCATGTAATTAATATATATGTCCATCAATTCATTTTTCTCATCAGTTGTTAATGGTTGAAGGGGATCCGTATGACTTGAAACACTATTAGTGTGAACTCCAACAATTTCACCTTCAAAAACAAAAACCACAGTAGGCATAATAATTGTATCTTCATTTTCATCATCTATTGTAGGATTATCTAAAACGCTATCTAGACTTTCTAATAATTGTTTGTATTCATCACTTTCATTACCTTCTTCATCAAATTCATTATTTAAATTTAAATAATAAATCTCTTCCACTCCTAATTCACTCGCTGACTCTAATAAAACAGGAATAACATTTCTACACATCGGATCTTCGGGATAACCAAAATAAATAATACCAGTACCATTCTCTATAATATCAATTATTTCACCAATATTAGAATACTTAATATTATTGTCATCTATTATTTCAATTTCTAAATATTCATTATTTAAAGATTCGTATTCTTCCTTAAATTTAGATTCATCTGTATCCTTATTATTACATCCTGTAACAATGATTAACAAAAAGACTATTAACAAAGTATATAATACTTTTTTCATTTCATCACCTATTTTCAAATAAATTACATATAAATTATATCATAAAATTATTTTAATCCCTACTAAATAATATTTTTTCTTGTTTATATAATTTTACAATTGTAAAGATCATAATTCCTGCATAAACAATAGTGGATAAAAACATAAGTAGCATAAAAATTAAATTCACATTACCATTTAAGATATCATTAATAGCTAAACTAAAGTTTAGATATGGAACAATGGAAATAAGATAACTACTATTAATTCCTATCATCATAATAAACATTGGAATAATTGGTAAAAAGTTAACTGGAGTTAAAGCATTTTGTGCTTCCTTAAAGCTTTTAGAAAAACTTGATATAGCAATAGTTAATCCACTAATAAATAAGGAATATACTACTAAAACTAAAATGATAGATATACTAGAAGATAAGGATAACGTTATTTTACTAGTTGCATAAATAGATAAATTTTCTTGAATTATCAAGAAAGAACCAAAAGTTGCTATAAAGCTTATAATTGCTGATAAAACTGCTGATGCTACTACTGCTAAATATTTACCAATAATCAATTCACTATTCTTTATTGGAAAAGTAAGAAGAGTCTCTAAAGTACCACGCTCTTTCTCACCTGCCGTTACATCAATTGCTGGATAAGTAGCCGCTAGTGTTATTGCCATAATGATAAACACTGGTAACATGTTAATTATTTGTGATGAATAACTATTCGTCTTTGATACATTAACTTCTGATACTTGTATCACATTGATTACTTCATTAGAATTAACATTTTGTTCCGTTAAAATTTTATCTTGTAACACAATTTTATAATTTTCTAACATAGTACTAGCTAATCCATAAGCATGAATACTTTGAATGCTTGCTTCATCATAATAAATAGTATATTTATTATCATCACAAGTGATATAAGCATTTATTTCGCCATCCTCTAACATTAATTCTAATTCTTCATCATTAGCATAAGTAGTATTGATATCTAATTCATTAACAATGGAATCTACGACTTCATTAGTTTCAAAGTTAATACCAATATTATTAAAATTATTAATACTTTGACTATCCAAAGCTTCAAAAATGTAGCTCATAAAGATAATTATTAAAGGGAATAAGAAAAGTGGTACTAAAACCATCATTCTTAAAGTTTTTTTATCTCTTAAAATATCCCTTATTTCTTTTTTAAATATTTCAAAAATAGTTTTAATCTTCACTTTTTACACCCCCTATTAAAGAGAAAAATGCATCACGTAGCGTCTTAGTTTTAGTCTTTTTTCTTATATCTTCAGGTGTACCTACAGCAATTATTTTACCTTTATTCATAAGAATAACTCGATCACAAATATTTTCTGCTTCTTCCATATAGTGAGTTGAATAAATAATAGTTTTACCCTTCTCTTTTTCTCCTTTAATAAAATTTAATATGACTTGACTAGATACAATATCAAGACCACTAGTCGCTTCATCTAAAATATAATATTTAGGATCATGAATTAAACATCTTGCAATACCAACTCTTTGTGTTTGTCCTGTCGATAAATTACCTATTCTATTATTTCTAAAATTATCAATATCTAAAATTTTAAAAATTTTATTAATTCTTTTTTCAATTTCTTTATCATCAACTTCATAAAATCTTCCACACATTTTTAATAATTCATAAGGAGAAATTCTCTCATATAATTTAGTATTACCTGATAAAAAAGCAATTCTTTTCTTTATTTCAATAGCATTTTCTTTATAATTCATATCATCTATGGATACTTCTCCACTAGTTGCATTCATAATACCAGCAATAATTCTAAGAAGAGTAGTTTTCCCAGCACCATTCGGTCCTAAAATACCAATTATTTCATTATCATTAGCCGTAAAAGAAATGCCATTCACTGCATAAAATGAAATCTTTTCTTTTTTATTATTAGTTTTTATAAATTGTTTTTTGACATTTTCTACTTTTATCATAAAGCCCTCCAGCAAAATTATACCATATAGTTAATAGTATTACAGTAAAAAAGATCATTATTATCTAATGATCTTTACTATTGTGGTAACATCAGATTCAGTTTGATATCCTATCTTTATTCTATTTCCACTTACTATAAAAGGAATATAATCTTCATCTACTTTGATCGATACTTTATATTTTTTACCTTCATTATCTTTTAAATAATAATAAGTATTTCCATCAATAATAGAGCTTGTAATACTACTTACTACGATTTCTTTTTCTTTTATCTCACTAGTATCTGTTACTGGATTCGATGTCAAATAATTTCTAGCCGCTACATCGATTCCTTTAGAAGAGTCAGTAACCACTACTCTTTGATAATCTTGTACATCTACAAAAGCATACATTTTTACAAGACCCGCATTATCTTTCAAAGAAATTAAATAAGTAGGTCTTCCTTCTAAATTAATTAATAATGGGAAAGTAGATGTATAATTCATTTGTTGCACTTGACCTTTTGCACTTTCCATAGCCGAATACTCTTCTGCACCAGGGACTTGATAATAAACTGTTTCTTTCGTACGCATGTTACATAGAATAAATCCTAAATTAGATTCATCACTTGCTACTGAAGTTATACCAGTATATAAATATACATCATCATCCATAGTTAAATAATTATATCCTTCGGTAGTAACAACTACATCTTTTTGACCAAAAATAGAATTAAAGAATCCATTTTTATATAATCCCCAATTACTAACTTGTTCTAATATTAATTTTGCAGAATATACATGATCAACCCAAGTTGGAACATCTTCAACTTTATATTTTTTTGATTCACCAGTGACAGGATCCAAAATTACTACTCCTGTTATTTCTTCTTTTAATCCTACTCCACTATATTTTATAGTAGGAACAACCCAATAGGGATTACCTTCATCATCAAGTTCAAAACTAGCACTTCCAAAAATCTCAGTTGGATAACTAAATCTAAGTTTTCGTTCTAATTTTTCATTAAACATTGCTGATGGCATATATTTCATACCTTTTTCTAATTGAACTAATTCTGCTTTACCATCGGTTGAACTTACTATAATATACCCTTTTACACCTTCACTACGATTAGTAAAATATTTGATTATTCCAGAATACTCTAACGGTGTTACTCTAACTACTTCATCATTGTAATTAATTTGAGTGTATAAGTTAGAAACGTAAAATTGACTTACTAGATCTGTCATCTCACCCATAACACGATCTCCTAGTTTTTGACTAGAATCCTTATCTAATAATGGAATCGTATTAAAGTCAACCTCTGCTACTTCCTCTGAAAAATTTCCATCTTCCCTAATCGTAATTCTCTTAGCATAACTAGATGAATTAAAAAGTGGAGAAACAATAATATTTACAACAATAATTCCTAAAAAAACTACTGCTACCCCAATATAAAATCCTTTCGTTATTTTAGATACACGTTTTGTCTTTAAAACACCTGTTTTCATGTCTATACATCCAATGAATTTAACAATAGAGAAAACTATAATATTCATGAAAACATATACCCAAAAACTAGGACTTTGAATATTTAATGGTGGCAAAATGATATAATAACTTAAACCAATAAACACCACCATAAACAAAATTAACCAAATTAATGTTTTACTACTTTTTTTCATAAATTCCTCCTATATATAATTATATCATCTTTATATAAAAAAAATATACACTATATGGTATAATAATTAAAATATTAATCTTAATTCTATTCTTGGAGGTGGGAAGATGAGAATATTATCATAAGTTGGCATAAACTTTGATTATGCCTAAATAAAAAAGGAGGCATAATATAATGTTAGAAACGAAGAACCTCGATATTATTATTGGTACAAGATATTTAATAAAAAACTTGTCTTTTACTCTTAACAGAAATGATAAATTAGCTATTATTGGGGAAGAAGGAGATGGAAAATCAACTCTCTTACAATGCTTAGCTAATAATTGCTATTATGCACATATCCATGGTACTATAAATTCACATAAACACAAAATAGGTTATTTGCCACAAATAATTGAATATAAAAATAGAGATTTATTAGTAAAAAACTATTTATTTATCAACGATGACGATTACTATAATAAAGTAAACCTTTTATATCATTTATTAAACGAATTAAATATAAAAGAAGACATTCTTGATAATAACATAAATCTATTATCCGGAGGAGAAAAAGTTAAAATTGAAATATTAAAACTTCTACTTGATGACTCTGACATTTTATTATTAGATGAACCAACAAATGATTTGGATTTAAATACATTAAAATGGCTTGAATCATTTATAAATAGTACGAATAAACCTATCATTTTTGTCTCTCATGATGAAACATTCTTATCTAATACAGCTAATGTCATTCTTCATTTAGAACAATTAAAAAAGAAACAAGAATGTAAACATACATTAATAAAAACCAAATATGACGATTATGTAAAAGCAAGACTTAGACATATCAAACATCAAACTCAAATAGCATATTCCGAAAAAAGAAATTTAAAAAAACAAGAAGATAAATTAAAGCAAATAATGTCAAAAGTAGAATATCAACAAGAAAATATTTCAAGAAAATATCCACATGCAGCAAAAATGTTAAAAAGGAAAATGCACAGTTTAAAATATCAGGAGAAAAAATTAGAGAACAAAGAAATAACAGAAATACCAGATGTAGAAGAAAATATAAATTTTAAATTTGATAAAGTTTTTATACCTAAATATAAACCTATTCTTGAATTGATGAATTATTCACTAAAAATAAATAATAAAATTCTATCATCACCTATTAATTTAAAAATCATAGGAGATGAACATATTGTAATTATTGGTGAAAATGGAACTGGGAAAACTACTTTATTAAAAGAAATAATTAATATATTATCCACAAGAGATGATATTACGGTTGGATATATGCCACAAAATTATGATGATATTTTGTCTAGTTATATAACACCCATTGATTTTTTGTGTAATAATCAAGATAAAGAAAGCATTACTAAAGCAAGAACTTTTTTAGGGAATATGAATTTCACTAAAGAAGAAATGATGGATGATATTAACTTATTAAGTGGTGGATCTAAAGCCAAATTATTTTTAGTTAAATTAATATTAGAGCAATATAATGTATTAATATTAGATGAACCAACAAGAAATGTAAGTCCACTTTCTAATCCAATCATTAGAAATAAATTAAAAGAATTTACAGGGACTATAATTAGTGTTTCACACGATCGTAAATATATCAAAGAAGTAGCAGATAAGGTTTTTAAATTAACCAAACGAGGTTTAATAGAAATAAATAAAGAAGAGTTATAAACTTTAGTAGACATCTAAAAAGATGTCTACTTTTGTTTATCTTGATAATAACCAGTTCATAATCTCTTCACCGTAAGCCGTCAAAACTCCTCCATGTTCGTTATTTACTCCCCTACTAGTAAAATTTTAGTTGTATTTTTTCTGCTCAAGGTCTTAAGAACAGGAAATTGGCTAGAAGGGCATCGCTTTAGTTCTAATCCATCCGATTCTGACATTAAATCTTGGACAGATAGTTTAATAAATTAAACAGAATTATTATAAAAAAATAAAGAAATCGTAAAATATAGAGAAATTCTATACTTCATCGATTTCTTTTTTTATAAGTCAAAATTTTCATCATCATATCATATAAATATTAATAAGGGAGGATTTTCAATGAACAACAAGAATTATATAGAATCATCTTTAGAACTTCACTTATTTTTTGATAGAATTATGAAGGAACACAGTTTCTTTATAGAAGTGGCATTTACTGAAAAAAATGATAATTTAAAAAAAGTTGCAAATAATTTCCAAATGGCTTTCTCTAATATTCAAAATAGAATAATTAATTTAGCTAATGGCAATATTAATACCAACACTTTAATGGCTAATGATATTGTCACTAACAATACATTAAATGCAGAGAGAAAAACCAGTGAGTTATCAGGAGTTAATATTGATCAAAATTTAACTATAAAAGAAATGAATTTAAAACCTGGAAACATATCTGTATCTGAAATGCTATTAAATAATATACATACAATCAATAGGGAAACATTATCACTGATAGAACAATTAATTCAATTTAAAACCGATATATTAAATCAAGTATTAAATTGCAAAATGTTCACAACCAACTACCCACTATTAATACAACACATAACTAACGAAGCTAGAATGTATCATGATTTATTATCTAAAATTGAAAATAGAGAACAAATTACCAATGAATACTTATATAAACAAGAATTATTTTGGAATAATATAATGAAAGAACACGCAGAATTCATAAGAGGATTATTAGATCCTACTGAAAAAAGTTTAATAGTCACAGCTAATGATTTTGCTGATAAATATGAAGCAATTTTAAATAGCCAAAACTTAAACAGATTAACTGATGCAAGTCTAAAAGAAACCATTGATTTTAGAAATTTTAAAGTAGTTGGCGAAGAAGCAATTTTAAATTGTAAATTGAAAAGCATAATCATACCATTATTAGCAGATCATATTGTAAGAGAAGCAAATCATTTTATTAAATTACTTAGAAAATACCATAATATACCAACACCATATTAATTTAAAATACTACTATATTTTAATACTTTAATAGGGCTGAAAAATACAGTCCTATTTTTTATATTATATTAATTTAATTTCAAAACATTATTGACTCTCCAGTTTACTAGAGTGATACATTAATCACGAACAGGGAGGAGAGTATATATTTGGGGTGTTCAAGTTGTAAATTTTTAAATGAAAATAATAAAAAGGAAGGAGCAGTGAATGGTTGTATTCATTATTGTTCAAAAATGAAAAACTATGTTAATGGTTCTAGTAATCCATGTAATAAATTTGAAAAAGACTATAGTCGAAAAACTTATATTAATGATACAATATATAAAAACGGGAAAAGCTATTATAACGATCCTACACCAATTGGAGCCTACATATTTATTTTGATTACTTTAATTATAGTTGCAATTATAATTAAACTTACTAATATTTATTAATAGAACAAGGAGGGATTATTAATGTATAAAATAGGTGATTTTTCAAAGAAAACAAATATAAATATAAAAACACTTAGATACTATGATGAAATAGATTTATTTAAACCATCCTATGCTGATAAATTTACTGGTTATAGGTATTACACTGATGAACAATTATTAGATATCCTTCTCATAAAAGAATTAAAAAAATTAGGATTATCATTAGAAGAAATCAAAAAATATTTAAAAACAAAAGATATTAAAATATTGGAAAAAAGGAGAAGAGCATTAGAAATGGAAATAAATAATATTACTAATTTTTTAACAAATCAATATAAAAAATATAAAATAACAGAAAGTAATTATGAAAAGTACGTTTTAATTAATGGTATTAAATATGCTAAAAAACCACAAGCTTTAGCAGTAAGAGATAAAGAAGCAAAATATTATGTAATTGAAAATGATAATGATTTTATAGATGATTTTGTAATTTTTATCAAAAATAATAATTGGATTACAATTAATAGGCTAAAATACTTAGATAAAGAATATATTGATTTTATATTTAATTATTTAAAAGAAAATGGATATACCTATATAACAGAAATCGTACCTATAGAAGAAGATAATGTTGCAAATGCAATAAGAAAACATTTTACTAATATAGAAGAAAGTACATTTTTTCAAGGCAAATGGGAATATATAAAGTTTAAAATATATTTATAAAATTTAAAAACAATATCGCTAGAGAGACATTTTCTCTCTTTTTTTATAACTAAATTTTAATAGTACCTAAATAGTATCTAAAAAATAAAAAAACCCTGAAAAATCAAGGTAAAAATCAATATGGAGCGGACGATGGGAATCGGACCCACGTAGTCAGCTTGGAAGGCTGAGGTTCTACCATTAAACTACGTCCGCAATTAAGTAGACATCTAAAATTATATCATAATAATTATTAATGTCAATACTCAAATTAAAAAAATATTATATTTTAACTAAACCCTATTGCTGAATCTACAGGCAGTGAGATACATATACCTTTACCAGGTGTTTTTATTCCTACCTCTTTCGTTATTTCTTCCATAACTTTATTTTTAATACTATCCTCTACTATATTAAAAACTAATTCTCTTCCCGGTTCTATTTCAAAGCCAAATAACTTAACCATTTCATTATTTCCTAATCCTCTTCCTCTAATTACAGTACCACCAGTTGCACCCATTCTTTTAGCAGCATTCATAACTTGTTCCAAATGTCCTTCTAAAACGATTGTTATAATTAGATGATATTTTGCTTTGTTTTCATCCATAGACACCTTCTCCTTTTTTATAATATTCTTTTCAAAAGATTCTGACAAATATTTATTAGAACTTGAAATAGGGATGGTAAATGCTATTCCTGTACCAGGCCTATTAATTAAAAATTCTTTTCTTAATTGTTGCAATATTTTATGTTCTATATAATCAGGAATAATAGCTAAATAAACATTTTTCCTAGTCTCAGCAAGCCCAAAATAATCTAATACACTAGGTGAAGCAGTACCATTACAATGAGTTGCAATTCTAACCTTTATATTATCTTTATTAAATATCTCTTTTATTTTATAATCGTTACCATCATCTAAAATAACAAATAATAATTTTATGTTAACCATTAGATACCTCCCAACTATAATCAACAATTGATTCGTCTAAGTCTTCTATACTAATAGTTCTTCTATTTTTAACTTGATACAATAACCCAATTAATTGAATCGTTATAATTGGTATTAAAGAAACCAAAGCTGCTAAACCAAAAGCATCAGTCAATATATTACCATCATTTGCTAGACAAACACCTATGGCAATCGGCAATAAAAACGTTGTTGTTAAAGTCCCACCAGTAGCTCCTCCAGAATCAAAGGCAATAGCAGTAAAAGTTTTAGGTACAAAAAACATAAGTGCTAAACAAATAATATAGCCAGGAATAACAAAATATAAAAATGAAAGTCCTGTAAAAGCTCTTACTATAGACATACCTGCTGCTAAGCTAACTCCTAAAGATAATCCTAAATTCATTGACTTTTTAGAAATACTTCCTTCTGTTAATTCTTCAATTTGATCAACTAAAATTTTAACAGCTGGTTCAGCAATAGCTATAAAGAAAGCTAGTATCATAACAATCGGTACTAATAAATACTTATATTCAGAATCAGCCATATATTCACCAATTAAATATCCCATATCCATAAATCCTACATTAGCTGCGGTTAAAAATAAAGTTAATCCAATAATAATGACAAATAAACCAAATACAATTTTACGCATCTCTAATTTATTAATTTCTTTTGTTATTAACTGATAAATAATAAATACTATAATAATGGGAGATATAGAAAAAAGTACATCTTTTAAACTAACAATTAATTGACTAAAATAAGCATTATATCCATAACTATTATTCACTAATTCACTTAAATTAACATCACTAACATTATTAAAAAATATTCCCATTAGCATAACCATTAAAATAGGTCCTGTGGAACAAAGAGCAACTAAACCAAAACTCGATTCTTTCGCTTTCTTATCCGTTCTATTAGCTGTTAATCCAACACCTAACGTCATGATAAAAGGTATACTAATAGTACCTGTCGTAGCTCCTCCAGAATCAAAGGCAATGGGTATAAAATCACTAGGAACAAATATCATTAATATAAAAATCAAAATAAAACTAATTAACAACATCATATTAAGATCTAAATTATATATAGATCTTAAGGAAGACAATAACATATAAACTCCTACACCAACGCTTATAATAATTATTAGTGTATTACTTGGTATCGAAGTTAACTGATCAGCTAATACTCTTAAATCCGGTTCAGCAATAGTAGTAACTATACCTATGATTAAACTAACTAAAAGAATAATACTGATCTTTTTACTTCTTACTAGCTTATTACCTATTTTTTCACCAATCAATAACATGGAAATATCAGCACCAAAAGTAAACAATCCAGTTCCTATTACTAAGATAACAGAACTAATAAAAAAGGATATCATTAACGAAGGTGTCATCGGTATTAATAGACTTAATAACATCACAACAATAACTACAGGAATAATACTTATAACAGCTTCTTTTAAACTATTTTGAATATGTTTTAACATCTAAGTACCTCCCTTTATTATTATTAATCTTATATCTATTATTTATAATCTTTAAACTTAATTTCACAATTAGACAATTGTCTAGCTTTTTTGATTTCTAATTTTACTTTATTATCTACAAACAAAATACTATATACTGCTTCCCAAATTGCTACCCATCCAGCAATAAGAAATAATTCTGGAAGTAAAAACTCAGTAATATGACTAAAACTATCGGATAAAGCAATTAACAATATACCAATTAGAAAAAGGACCACTCTTTTTAATCTATTAAATTTAGTATAAAACATTTGCTTTCTTACAAATAATCCATAGTATTCTCTTATAGCATCTACCAATTGGTCTTTTTCTTCATCAGAAAATATAACACTATTGTTTATATAAATAATCATTTTTTTATTCATGGGAAACATTTTTGCACAATTATAAATATAATCTCCCAATTCTTCTGATATCTGTTCATTATTAAACTTATTATAAATATCTTCTTTATTATCTATATCAACTCTAATAATATTATTATCCATACTATCACCTATTTTATATTATAAATTATACCATAATTAAACAAAAAAACTATCATTTTATTGATAGTTTTTTTAATAGGAATTTTTATCTTAACTAATACGGCCAAACAAAGTAATTACTTCATCGACGGTCTCTAGTTTGCCGTTTTTCAAATCATCAACAACTTTAGTTGATAAATGTTCTTTTAAGATAGTGTTACTAAAACTTTTTAAAGAATTGATAATAGCTGAAACTTGAATTAAAATATCATCGCAGTATCTATCATCGGTAACCATTTGTTTTACACCTCTGACTTGACCTTCAATTC
This sequence comes from uncultured Bacilli bacterium, assembly GCA_944332575.1. GTDB lineage: Bacteria > Bacillota_I > Bacilli_A > RF39 > UBA660 > RGIG3091. Next base: position 26,908 of record CALVKH010000002.1, read on the forward strand.
GACTTAGTCTTATTATCATTTCTTGTTTTTTTTGACCATCATCTACTTTTGTCATACAAATTCCTCCTAATAATTATAGTATATACCTTAAATCAAGTTCAAGTCAAACAATTGTATTCTTTTTTGCATGGTAAAGTTTAACATTTATCACTAAAAGTATAATCTAGCAACAACCAACTTTTTGAATTTATTAAAGATTTTTGTAATCATTTTAATTATTTTAGAAATTACCTTTAATCTTGTTTTCTTATTAGTATTTATTGATGATTTTAGATACCCATTTAATCCTTTTATTGCCATGATAGATGGAAAATTTTTATAAGCATAATTTAATTTAACGTTAGTTAATCCGCCAATATTACCAGTATTAGCCAATTGCCACATTCCATATGTACAATTAAAATCATTAGAATATTCCGCTAACCACTTATCATATTTATCTAGAACTGATACCTCTAATTTATTATTTAACCATTCCCAATTAGTATATATACCTACATAATAATTATTTTCTTCAAGGATATCACAAAAAGATTTTATTGCATTAGTTAAATTAATTTTATTCGCTTTTGCTTGATAATATCTATCTTCTACAGTTATATAAACAGGATATTCTAGTTGTTTATCTTTTAAATGTTCTATTACAAATTTAGCTTCATTCTCTCCTTCCTCCACAGTTACTGCTCTTGAACAATAATAAACTCCTATTGGCAACCCAACTGCTTTTGCATTTTTATAATATATTTCAAACATTGGATCCAGAACTTTCTTTTTTACATTTCTATATCCAGTATAACCAAGTCTTAATATAGCAAACTTTACTCCACTATTTTTAATTCTTACCCAATCTATATTACCATGATAATAATTAACATCTATTCCTAGAACAGCCATATTATCACCCCTATTATAAAGTATTAAGAATTAAAATTTTTTTGTGTGTAGATAAACTAATAAAAAAATAAAAAGCATAAAACTTTTTATTTTTGACTATCTATTTTATTTAATAATTTACTTAATAATTTAGTAACCAATTCATTAACAAATTGACTATTGTCGCTTTCATTATTATGAATGTTTTTAATATCATATTTTCTTACATCTACCATATAGACTAAATAATCAACAAAACAATTGATTAAATCCTTCTGGTAATCTTTATTAATGACTTCTTTTACTGCATCATTTAATATTTCTATAGCTTGTGCTATTACTACAATTGGTTTTAGGAAATTATCTTGATCTAATTTAAAATGAACATTATTGATCTTCGCATTCAAATCAATATCATTTAAATCTATTTCACTAATAGTATCACTATCATTTTCTTTTAATAATTGCTTGCCAAGTTCTGTAGCAAAATAACAAGTATATTCATACAAATCCTCTTTATTGTTAATAAATGTTGAAAATGTCAAAACTTCTTTTAATCCAATATTATCTTTTTCTTCTATTTTTTTCTTTAGCATTTTTATATTATAAAGATTAGAAACTAAGATTTTATTATATAAAATTTGAAACCTCGTTTTCTCATTATCAATTACCACAATATTATTATATTTATAAAATCCGCCTTGAGAACATAAGGTATAAATAGAATTTAAATCTTCCTGATAATAAAAGCATAAATTAATAATATTTTTTCTAAGTATATGAAATACCTTTTTATTCCACAATTCAACATCATAATATTCTTCTTTTTTAGGTAATTCTAATGTAGTATAAAAAATACTTTCACCATTCATATGTATTAATCCAGGCTTTATTATTTCCTTAAATATAGCATCAGTTAATTTAGTTAATATCTCATAATTTCTATTTCTTGACTTAATACTATCAACAGTAGAGAAATATTTAAAGTAATCAGTAAAAGAACCTAATGGATCTAAATCTTTAATTGGTTTTAAAAAATAATTATCAAAATCAATTTTCTCTTCCATCTTATAATTGTCATTATAAATAAATTTAACAAAAATATCTTGTTCCATTTCATTTTTAGAATCATATTCATAAAGACCTTTAAAATCTCTTAATGCATGTTCAAAATAATACCATTTATTTTCAATATTATAAGTGATAAACATATGTGCTAAATAAATATTATCATATCTACCAACTAAATATTTTTGATATTTAATATCATTTAATTTTAAAAATTCCCCTACTAAATAAGAAGATTCATAACAATTAGATATCTGATCATCTAAAATTTCACTAACATTTCTTTGTTTCCAAAGTTTAGTTTGAACATATCCGCTCACTGTATTTATTATTGCTTGATACTCTTTGTCTTGACATATATCCACATCTTCTTTAACATATTGTTTTTTAACGTTATTAATAATTTCATCATCAGGTTTTAATTTAGAATAAAAGTCAATAATAAAATTAAATACATCTTCATCATAATAAGTTACTATCTTATTATTTTTAACAGCACCATTTACTGGTCCAAAAGGTAATTTCCAACGTCTTTCATTATATTCTAAAACTCCACCATATTCAAAGTTGTCATTCATATATTTATATAAATCATTTATAGTATATATCCCTTTATCAGCAAATGGATTATCATAATGATGCTCTATGTTATACTTTTTAATTTCCTCTTGCTTTTTTAAATTTTCATCTTTTATTTTATTATATTCATCCAATATTAATGATTTAACATCCTCTTTGTTATAATCATAAAATTTTACTAAAATGTTTTTTACATCTTTATGATCTAAATTACCTTGTTCTTTTTCAATATCCAATATAATATTTTTTATCTTATTACTTTCTCTATTCATATTTAAGTCCTCCCGACTATAATAGATCGTATCATAATTACTATCTAAAGTAAACTGAGATTATATTTAATAATATTTTTTGATAAATAAATACATTTTTTATAACTTATTTATATAACTTATCATAAAAACAATGTCAAAAAAAGGAAAGTAATTATATATATAAAGGTTCTTCCTTTGCATATACACTTTCCTTATTGTCATATTTTTCTACACATATTACTTTGTTTTCTTTTAGACTTTTTGGTACATCAATAATTCGTTGATTTTTAGAACCTCTAAATTTTACATCCGCACTTTTCTCTTCTAAAATAAACTTACCATCTACTACTACATCTAATTCTTTTAACAAATCTAACATTTTAGGATTAACTCTAGCAATAGCTAATAACTGTTCAAAAGTATATCCAGTATAACACCAAACATTTAATCCTATTTTGTGAGCGAATTTAGCAATATCTAAAGATGCCTCTATTTGAAACATAGGATCACCCCCAGATAAAGTTACACCAGTTATCGATTTTAATTTAGAAATTTCTTTTTTTACTTCCTCAGTATCTGAAAGAAAACCGCCATCAAATGAATGAGTATTAGGATTGTGGCATCCCTTACAATTATGAGAACATCCTTGCATCCATACTACTACTCTAATTCCCTCACCATCAACAATACTATCTGGCTGAATGTTACCAGCTAATCTTACTTGCATTTTTATTCACTACAAGAACAGATACCAGTAGCATCATGTTTTACACGATCGTGTTCTTCAGCGCGTTTACCATTATTGAATCTGTCTACTGTACCAACAAGATACCCAGTAATTCTACGAATTCTTTCGAATCCTACACCTTCTCCTACTTGTTTTCCATTTTCTTTTTTTACTTCTACTTTTTCCATTTTTTCCTCTCCCTTCTATCTATTACAATCACAATTTAGGCTTGTGATCTTTTCCATACTTACTGATTCACCTTCACGACGTCCACATTTTGGGCATACATCATGAATAATACCAACATATCCACAAACAGGATCTCTATCCACAGGATGGTTAATAGCTCCATAACCAATTCCTTCTTTTTTCATTATTCTAATAATACTTTCAAATGCATCTAAATTCTCTGTAGGATCACCATCTAACTCTATATAAGAGATATGCCCAGCATTAGTTAATGCATGATATGGTGCCTCTTTATGAATTTTATCAGCAATAGTTATATTATAATAAACTGGAATATGGAAGGAATTAGTATAATATTCTCTATCTGTTACTCCTTTTATTTTTCCATATATAGCTTTATCAATATTTGTAAATCTTCCTGACAACCCTTCTGCAGGAGTTGCTAAACATGTAAAGTTTAAATTATATTTTTCGCTATATTCATCACATTTATTTCTAATAAACCCAATGATTTTTAACCCTAATTCTTGCGCTTCCTCACTTTCTCCGTGATGTTTACCAATTAAAGCTTTCAAACATTCAGCTAATCCAATAAATCCAATACTAAGAGTTCCATGTTTTAATACTCTTCTTAGTTTATCCCCTGGTTTTAGTTTTTCAGAATCCAACCAAACTCCTTGTCCTAATAAGAATGGGAAGTTATAAACATGTCTATTACATTGAATTTCAAATCTCTCTAATAGTTGATCTTTAACAAGTTCCACTAAATCTCCTAACTCTTCAAAGAATCCATCTAAATCTGCTTCTTCTCTTCCAGAGACAATACCATGTTTAATACCTAATCTTGGTAAGTTAATAGAAGTAAATGATAAATTACCTCTTCCTGGAGTGATAGATTTATCAGGATCAACATGATTTCCTAAAACCCTAGTTCTACATCCCATATAACCAACTTCTGTTGTATAGTCTCCTTCTTTATAATATTCCAAATTGAATGGAGCATCTATGAAGGAAAAGTTAGGGAACAATCTTTTGGCAGATACTTTGCATGACAATTTAAATAAGTCATAATTAGGATCACCTGGATTATAGTTTACTCCTTCTTTTACTTTAAATATCGAAATAGGGAAAATTGGTGTTTCACTATGTCCTAATCCTGCATCTACTGCTTTTAAATAATTTTCAATAACCATTCTACCTTCACGAGATGTATCAGTACCAAAGTTTATGGATGAAAAAGGTACTTGAGCTCCAGCTCTTGAATGCATAGTATTTAAATTATGAACAAAAGCTTCCATTGCTTGATAAGTAATACGATCTGTTTTCTTTAATGCTTTATGATAAGATAATTCAAACAATCTCTTTAACTCTTGTGAATCTTTGATAAATCTATCAAATATGCTTAAATCAACATCTATGCTTTCTAATTTATCTATTTCTTTCACAACTGTATTAAAATTAATAAATAATCCAAATTCACTATAATCAAGCAAATCAGATAACGTTTGTTTAAATTGTTTTTTAAATGTTTTTAACACTCCAGGAGCTAAATAATAATCAAAAGCTGGAATACTTTGTCCTCCGTGTTGATCATTTTGATTCGATTGAATAGCTATAGCAGCTAGTGCTGAATAACTCATAATATCATTAGGCTCTCTTAAATGACCATGTCCTGTTGAAAAACCATTCTTAAATAGTTTATCTAAATCAATTTGCATACAAGTAGTAGTTCCCATTGGTAAAAAGTCCATATCATGAATATGAATATCACCATCATCATGGGCATCAGCATATTTCTTCTTCATTAAATAAGCTTTGGCGAATTCTTTTGATACAGTAGAACCATATTGTAGCATTGTCCCCATAGCTGTATCGCCATCAACATTTGCATTTTCTCTTTTAGTGTCATCTTCATGAGCAGATTTAAGTCCTAAACCTTCTAAAGTTTTTAAGAATTTGTGTTTTTTCTTATCATCAAAAAACATTTCGCGGGATTGATTTCTACGTTCACGATAATCAGAAAAAGACTTATAAACATCTATGTAACCTTTTTTCTGTAATTCATCCTCAATAATATCTTGAATATCCTCAATCTTTATTTTCTCTTCATCTTTATAATCTTTTTCAATTCTTTTTATTACCGCTTGATAAACTTTTTGAATATCTTTTTCAGTATAATTATTACCTTCACTTAATTCAGCATATTCCACTCTTTCTAAATTATCAAAGCCTTTCTTAATTGCGATAGCAATTTTTGCACCGTTAAATTCAACTTTCTTACCATTCCTTTTAACAACTTTTAAATTTTCCAATAATTCGTCAGTTCCTACCATTTTACTACCTCCAATATTTCCTCTCTCTATACTTAAATTGTAATACAACTATAACCAAAGTCAACTATTTTTTTAACAATTTTTGTGTACATTTGTTCTATATTTTTGTTTTTCCCTTATAATATAAGGATTTTGTTGAAAAAATTAATTTTTTACAACTTTACACTTTTGAATTTTTTCGTTTTTTCGATTTTTTTGTTTTTCTAATTTTAGTTAAATTTTATATTAAAAAGATTCACTTTTCCTTGATAAATCAAGAAAAAATAACTGAGTAAAGTAAGATAAACGATATAATTAGATTTATTTTTTGGTTTCAAAAACTCATTTTTTTGTTTTTTAAAAAATTTGTATTTTTGGATTTTTCAGATTTTTTACGATACAAAAAATCCTTATTTTTTTGGTATTTAGTAAAAAAATCATCAAAAAAAATATGATGTCAAACAGCAATTTTTCTTTACTATTTATTAACATCATATGCATAGACAAAATTTGTCGAACAACACCAAAATTATTCAACAAAAAAGAGCACTTAGGCTCTTTACTTTATTATTCGATTTCAATAGTTTTTTTAGTTTCAACTACTTCTTTTTTAGGTACAGTAAGTTTTAACATACCATCCTTGAATTCAGCTTTAATCTTATCTGACTCAAGATCACCTAGATAGAAAGATCTTTGATATTTACCATAAGTTCTTTCACGTCTTATATAATTTTTCTCCTCATCATTAACTTCATCTTTTTTCTCAGCAGTTACTGTTAAGTATCCATTATCAGTTTCGATACTAATATCCTTTTTATCAAATCCAGGAATATCCATTTCGATATGATAATCGCCACCTTTTTCATAAATGTCACATTTCATAGCATTCTTTTCATCAGTTGAAGCTAAGAAACTATCAAAAAAATCATCTAAATAATATTTTCTTGGGATTATATTCATATCCACCCTTCCTTTCATAATTACGTTATACCACTATAATTAGCACTTGTCAACACAGTTTGCTAATTTTCATAAAACTTTCACATTTATATTATGTAACCTAATTATAAAAGTTATTCACTAAACTCATTTTTTATAAATTCGGAAAAATATTTTGGAATATCAGTTTCAAATTCTAATAATTTCTTTGTTGTTGGATGAACTAAAGATAATTTATAAGCATGTAAATACATGTGATTAAACCTATCTTTTACTCCATACTTTTTATCACCAATGATAGGATGATTAATATCTTTCATATGAACTCTTATTTGATTTTTTCTTCCTGTTTTCAAAGAAATATCAAGGAAAGAATATTTCGTATTTTGATATATAACCCGATAATTAGTTATTGCCTTTTTACCATCATTTTCTTTGAAACTAGAATAAGTTAAAAGAGTCTTGGTCTCTTTTAACCAGGAAATAATAGTATCACTATCTTTTTCTACATTACCATGAACTATAGATATGTAATTTCTATTTTTCACTAACTTATCCCAATTATTTTGAAGCAAAAATTTCAACTTCTCATTTTTAGCAAAAAGAACTACCCCTGAAGTATCTTTATCAAGGCGATGTACAATAAATACTTTATTGTTCTTGTTTTTTCTTTTTAAATACATATATACCTTATGAAACAAGGTATTATCTTTTTCTTTATCAGTAGAAATCGTTAAAAGTCCACATGGCTTATTTACTACAATTAATTCCTTGTCTTCATAGATAATATCTAATCTATCTTTTTTATTCATCATTACTCCTTATTTTTTTCTTAGGTATCTTTATTATTTTTAAATTAGAAAAAGAATTAACTAAACGTCTACTTAAAATTGATTTTTTAGTTAATACTTCCCTTACTCTTCTAGTAATTTCCTCAGTACTATCTTTTCTAATGGAGAAAGCTAAGTGTTTAAAATTAATAATAACCTTAAATGAAATACAAATATCAATTTCACCAAAATTTCACATTACTTTATCAAACATTAAATATGCAATCTTCGTTCTAATTCATTTTTCATCTGGCGATGATTAAAAATAGCTAAAGCTAAAATAGAAAAAATACTAAATATAACACATATAATAGATGGCCATCTAACTACCAATAAATTTCTTAATATAAAATAAAGTGGAACTAAACCTATAAGAGAATTCACATAAATATAGATAACATAATCTCTGAAAATGTTTTTAAGAAAAATCCTTAAGAAAAATAATACTGTAACATAGGAAATACACAAAAAAGGTAATACATAGGTAACACTCCAAAAATGCCAACCAGTAAAATAATCCCATAATATGGAAGCAATAAGGAGTAAAATAACTTCAGCAAACAATAATCTCATAAAATGATGTCTTCTTTTTATTCCAGTAATAAATGTTACCCAAAACGAAAATATTCCAGCAATAACAAACCAAGACCATCCTATTTTCTTATTAATAATATAATTAATAAAGAAACAAATTACACATCCAAAAATTGATATAAAAAGAAGTAATTTTAAAACTAAAGTATGCTTAGCATACATATTAGGAATAATAGGAAAAACACTTTCATCCTTATTATCATCTTCTATATTACTTTTACATAAAGGGCATTTTGGCACATTAGAATTAATGATACAATCACATTTATAACACTTCTTCATAACCATTATCCTCCACTACATTAGTATTAATAGTAACTTTGATATGTTCTTTTGTTAACTCTTTAAAGAAATTTTTCTGAATTTCTGTATCGATAAAATGAGATGTAAAAGACAATAACATATTATCTAAATAAGAACACATACAAATTTGCATACTATCAGTGCTTGCAAATACATCAAATAATTTAATATAGGATTGCAATTCAGAAGGCATTTCTACTATTCCAACATTGGATAAAGCAATAGTTTGTTCTTTTCTCGATCTTGCATGAAAATACTTCAAAACCAAATCCTTAATAAATACCGGAACAAGCCTAATTACAAATACGTTTTCCAAAACAGCCAAAGAGTTCATCTGCTGATCTAAATGCTCCTTCGTTAATTTCATTTTAAACTGCTTATCAATATTTTTTATTATTTCTTCTAAATTATCATTACTATCATTAAATTTATAATCCACAGTTATAGTATTAAAAAAATTTCTTGCTGTATTTGACTTAAAATACTTTCTTAAATTGACTGGGATAGTAACTACAACCGGTTTTCTTTTATCTTTAATACTCATAGTAGAACCAATACTTTTAATTAAAATACTAGTTAAATACACTGTAACAGTAGTATGATTCCTTTTAGCTAATGTTAATATATCACTAGTTGATACAATTCCTTCTATTACTTTAAGACGATCTTCAGGATATTTATTCCCACTTAAATTATATGCTCTAACATTTTTAGGAATTTTTATTTTTTTAGATCTTTTATAATATTTTTCAAAACTATCCGCTTCTTTTTCATATAAAGAAGTTGTATCCATTATTATTTGTTTCTTTATTTTATGTTTTATAATTAAATAATTAGCAACTAAAGAACGTAAAAAATAAAGTGTCCCTGTTCCATCAGTCAAGGCATGATATACTTCCAAATTTATTCTTTTTCTATAATAAGATACTCTAAATAAAAGTTCATTATCAAGTCTATCACAAATAATATTTTCTTCTTTAGTAACTTTGGGATACACATTAGATGACTCTAAATAATACCAAAACAATCCTTTTTTTAAACTTGATAAAAACAAAGGATATTCTTCTAATGTTTTATCTAGTGCCTTTTGTAATGTTTCTTCCTCTATATCTTCATATAGTTCACAAGCAAATCTAAATACTTTTGGATCTCTTCTATTAGAAGTAGGTGGAAAAATCTTACCAGCATTATCTAATTTATACCATTTTTTATCCTTTCTAGTCATTTACATCACCCAAAAATTCTATTATTTTATTATACGCCTTCATTGTATGCTTTTTTTGTATAGGTTGTGATAAAAAACCATGCATTGCTTCTTTAAAATTATAATATTTAACACGATTAAAATATCTTCTTAATCTCTTAGCATAATATTTACCTTCATCTCTCAATGGATCTAAGTCAGATGTTATTAATAAAGTATCAGGTTGAAAAAATAGCGTTTTAGCTTTTAAAGGAGACACATAAGGGCTCTCTAAATCTTTAGAAGTAGATACATATAACGCCATATATTCCTGTAATTGCTTTTGCGTTAAAATATAGTCTTTACCATTTTCAATCACCGATTTAAATTTAGTATGATTAGAATAATCACTTTGTAAAGCAGGATATAACAATATTTGCTTATTTATTTTAAAATCTTTAGTATATTTGGATTTTAAGGAAATAGCCGCTACTAAATTACCACCAGCAGAATCCCCCATCAAACATATATCTTCTTCTTTCAATCCTAAAGTCTCTAAATTATCCATAATTAGTTTTACCACATCATAACAATCATTAAATCCATTGGGATAAGGATATTCTGGAGCTAATCTATAATCAATAGCTATTACCATTCTTTTGGTTTTTTTAGATAACTCCATACATGTATTAGTGTACGATTCTACTGACCCCATTACCCATCCACCACCGTGAATAAAGATAATAGCTTTATGATTATTATGATAATAAAACACTCTAGCTTTTATATCTCTATCACCTAAAAAAAATACAATATCTTCATATTCTTTTTTATTTATAATATTAGGATTAATAATTTTCTGTAATTTCCTAAATAATTTATAGTTCTTTTTTATACTAATGTCTCTATTAGATACTGTTTTAATTACTTTAGAAAAAAATTTTCCCATGCTAACACCTCTTAATTAACTTTACTACCAAATGGTTTTGATTTCTCAATATAATTGTTGGATAAATTATATAATTCACTAAGTAAAACATTATTGCATTTACATTCATTATCAACTTTAAAGTGTAAGGAAGAATCTAGATCTAATTGAAAACTTTCTATATTAATATTAGAAAAATGATGATCTAACCTTCTAAAGTTCCTAATAAATTTATCTGTAATATTCCTTTGAATAGTATCATGAGATTCTACCTGTTCTTTTTTTCGATCGATAATTTTTTTAACTTTCGGCGAAGACATTTGATTTTTATATTTTTCTTTTAAAATTTGATATGATATTTCGACTGCATTCCAACGATTCACTAAAAAATAAGGAACAACGAATTCGTCTACATTACTATAATTTTTTATAAGTGGAATAGCTATGGATAAAGCTACCAAGGACCAAGGATTAATAGAATATAAATTTTCAGGATTAGAAATAGGATCTTTCTCACTTCCTTTTTCATCAAACCCTTCCCCTACTTTTCTTAAAATTCTTTCTATTTTTTTATTATTAGTAGCATTGCTTTTCCCCTGAATAGCATAGATATATGCTTTATTATCACTAATGCCATACCGAATGGTAGGAAACTGATAAAGAGTATTACCTAGTTCATCTTCTAATCTAATATTAATACCATAAGGAGTTTCTTCTACAATACTTTGTTTATCAAGTGAAACTATAACATTTGATTTTAACGTATCAGAATACCCAATATTTTTGCCTCCAACAAAATCAATTAAAGAATCATCCAAAATAAAATTGGTATGTCGCTTAAATAACTGACTCAAATCTTCAAAATCAGAAACTAAAGTATTAGCTAATAAACTAGTTATAATATATTTGCTTTTATTATTACTATCATTAACCCTAGGATCTAATTGATAAAAATCTTTAGCAACTGCTAAATAAGATACAATATCATTAGTCAATTGTTGTCTATCCTTAATTAAAACAGTTGGTATCATGGTATTATCAAATGATTTAGCATTAATAATTTCACAGATTTGACCATTTACTAATTCTTTTGTTGAAAAGCAAATAGGGACAAAAAAGCCACAATCAATATACCCTGTTCCTGCTTCTTTGATTATTTCTTTAAAAAAAATTTGTTCTATATCATCCATATTATCCTCCGTATTGCTATTAATATTATATCATTCATTACTTATTTTTTTAAAATTACTTTAAAAATGATATAATATATTTGGTGATAACATGGAAAATTTAAAGAAAGTAGAATTGCATTTGCACTTAGATGGAAGTGTAAGACCTTCTACTATAGCTTCTATATTAAATATGGATGAACAAGATATAAGGAAAAAAGTGTGCACTAATAAAGACACAAAAGATTTAAAAGATTATCTAAGCAAATTTGATTTACCTATTTCTGTTATGCAAACAAAAGAAAATTTAACTAGAATAAGTTACGAGTTAGCATTAGATTTAAAACAAGATAATGTTATTTATGCTGAGATAAGATTTGCACCTTTATTTCATACGAAACAAGGACTAACTATTGATGAGGTAATCATCGCAGTCCTAGATGGCTTAAAACAAGTCCCTGTGAAAACTAATCTTATTTTATGTATGATGAGAGGTAGCAGTTATGAAAACAATTATAAAGTCATAGAAACAGCATATAAATTTTTAAATAAAGGAGTAGTTGGAATCGATTTAGCAGGAGATGAAAAAAATTATCCTGTTGATAATTATAAAGATTTATTTGAAATAGCTAAAAACAAAAAAATACCTTTTACTATTCATGCTGGTGAAGCTGATGATTATAACAGTATAGATAATGCAATAAAATTAGGAGCCAAAAGAATAGGTCATGGTGTTAGAGCTATTGAAAATGATAACACAATTAAATTAATCAAAGAAAATAATATTACTTTAGAAGTATGCCCTATTAGTAACATAGATACTAAAATATATAAAAATATAAAAGAGCACCCAATAAAAAAATTATATGATGAAAATATAAATATAACGATTAGTACTGACAATAGAACAGTGTCTAATACCACTTTAAATGATACATATAAAATATTACAAAATACCTTTAATTTCACAAAAGAAGATTTTATCAAAATAAATCAAAACGCAATTAAAGCTGCTTTTATAAGCGATAAAGAAAAAGAATTATTATTGAAAGAATTAATCAATCAATAATATTCTTTTTTTATTTATTCACTTCATTATAATAATACATCTCTGATAATTGTTTACTGATTTCTTCAAGTTCAGTATTTTCTTCTTCATTTAGTACCTCTTCAAGTTCAAATAATAACGAAGAAAGATTACTATATTTCCTATAATCAATACCATTTTGTTTTAAAACATTAACTTGATAATCACTAAGTAAAAGGCCATTTTCTCTTCTTTTTAAAAAGTCTTGTTTAACATTAGTTAACTCCATTGCATCTTTAACACTTATTTCTTTTCCATTTATTATCATAATTACTCTCCTAATTATTTTTTTGTACTAAATTCATAACACAGTAAATACATTATAACACAAACAATCACGATAATTATTGTTTATAAATTTTTAAGCCTTTTTTATATCTAACAATTAATTCTTTTATAAAAATAGAAGGATTATTTTTAGGAACCAATAAATATACTTTATTTTTAGTTCTCGTAATCGCCACATAAAATAAACGTCTTTCTTCACTATATGGATATTTTTTATTAGAGTAAGAAACAAATCTTAAAATTTTATCATCTATTATTTGACTGTGGATCCCTAACAACTTGTTTTCTAAATTAATAATAATAACATTCTCTTCTTCTAGTCCTTTTGATTTATGAACAGTTAAATAATATAAATCAATATTTTTATTTTCTTTAAAAATTATTTTACCATTACTTTTTAATTCGAATTTTTCATCTAGTATTAAATTAATATCATTATTATTTCTACCCAAAATCATAATTGGCTTATTACTAATATTATAGATTCTTAAAATTAAATCACAAAATTCTTTATGTAGATTATCATAATATATTATCTCAATGGGACTATCTACATGCTTATCTGATCTTAGTTTTTTCTTTATTTGAGATTTATTTCTCATAACAAAATCTCCAGCAATATTAATTAATTCTTGACTATTGCGATAAGTATTTTCTATTTTCATTATTTTAGCATCGTCAAAGAATTGTTCAAAATTAATAAATAAAGATAAATCACAGCCAGTAAATCGGTAAATAGATTGAAAATCATCTCCAACTACCATCAGTTTAGCATTTGTTTTAGCTAAAATAGTTTTAATTAAATTAAATCTAACTATAGAAGTATCTTGATATTCATCTATAATTACATATTTATAATTATTTTTTATTCCAGATTTATCAACTACTTTAGTAGCATTAATAATCATGTCATCGAAATCTATTTCATTATTCTCTTTTAAATAATTTTGATACATTAAATACAAATTAAGAGCAAAACTTAAAAATATTTTTTCTTTTCGATATTTAAAATAAAATACTGTTTTTCTAGCTTTTTTCAAAAACATTGAAAAATCCTCAAGTGAATAATTATTACATTTGAATAATCTTAAAAAAGTTGATAAAAGTTTTTCAAAAGCAATTATTTTATCGTAGTTATTATAATAAAACTTTTTATATGTTTCTTTTAACTTAGATGTAGATTCTATATTCAAATATTTAAATAACTTTTTCAAATAAATTGGATAATCATAAATATTTATACTAAAAAATTCATGAATGATATTTTCTAAAGTATTATCATCCGCAATTTCATAATCATTAATATGATGATCTTTTAATATTTCTAGGGATAACTTATGAAAGGTATATACATCCATATTATAGTTAAATTCTTTTAATATTTTATCTTTCAGGCTATTAGCTGAAGCTCTAGTAAAAGAGATACACAATATTTCACTAGGTAAAACGTTTTTATATTTTATTAAATAATTAATTTTCCCTAAAATAGTTAAAGTCTTACCACTTCCTGCCCCTGCTACTACTAGTAAATTTTGACTTTCATCTAAAACTATAGCTTGTTGATTATTATCTAAATAATACCCACTTATTTTATCGTTCACACATTTCACCAATACAATTATTAATCATAAGAAAAAGAAAAACAAATTGATAAAATCAAAATTTGCTTTCGTAATTTTGGTTATTCATTAATTTTAATAAATAATATATATTATTTATAACAAAACGTTCAACGTTATAACTTTTATACATTATTTTAAATTTATTATATAGAATATTTAGTAGATATATCATTTGAGTTCCGGTAAAATTTATTAGATTTGTTGAAATATCAATCTAAAATAGATGTATATACTAAACAATATAATTTTTCTAATTTTTATTGATATCTATTACTTGAGGCAGCATTTTTGGTGAAAAAATACCGAAACTCAAAATATATCAGAATTCTTAATTAAAAAGTCAAGTGCAACAAATGAATAATCAAATAGAATTCACAGTTTCTTGTAATTTATAAATTTT
>CALVKH010000003.1 GCA_944332575.1 uncultured Bacilli bacterium
AATAATTGTCCCAATTTAGTTATAGTATTCCATATACCCGAAAAAATCAATTCTTTTGTCTTTTTTATTGAAAAGAATTTCTTCGATATTTTAATATTTGGTAATAATTTTATTGTATATCTGATGTTAAAAATAAACAAATAAATAGTACTAATTAAAGTGGCGAATCCTAAATATTTAATTGATGGATTAAAAACAGTGAATAAAATTGCTAAAAGAACTATTTTTAAAATACCGCTTTCTATATTTCTAAGTGAAGACAAATACAATTTATTTGTACAATAAGTAGCTATTGAAAATGCTGTACTAAGTAATCCTACAAAAAAATTTAAAAATATCAATGAAAATAGTACTTTAACATCTCCTACAAGATAAGTAGATATATTTAAAATTTTTTCAAGATTAAATATACATATCGTTGCAGGAATAAATAATAGGATAACGATAAAAATATTACTTATAAATATAGAATTAAAATACTGGTTAGCTGCTTTTTCGTCGCCTTTATGAACGGCAATTGTTAAAAATCTAGAAGCCATAGAATTTAGTGCAATTGTAACTACGGTCGCATAATTAACAAAATTATTAGCTAACGAAACAAAACCATAAGCCTCTTCTCCTAATGTCTCTATTATATGTGGGTATAAAAAGAAACTTATGATTACATTTACAATTAGTAAAACGATCCCAGAAACTAGATTAATTGTCATTTGTTTATTTTTGTCCATTGCTTCACCTCGTGATATAATACGATTATACATTATTTAACTAATAATTGCAAATATACAAATTGTTTGTATATCACAAAAGAAAATTGTATAATTAAATCAAGAGGTGTTGTATGGATAAAGAGAAGAAAGCTGAAATAATCGAAAAAGAAAAGAAAAAGGTCAATGGATTTATAAGCGAATTTAAAACCTTTATATCTCGTGGTAATGTTATTGATCTTGCTGTCGGTGTAATTGTTGGTGGTGCATTTAGTAAAATTGTTACCTCATTAGTAAATGATATTTTAACTCCAATTATTGGCATCCTAATAGGTGGAAAAGATCTTTCTAACCTTGCTTTAAAAATAGGCGATGCTAATATTGCTTATGGAGCTTTTATTCAAAATATAATTGATTTTTTAATTATTGCGTTTTGTATTTTTATATTTATAAAATTCATCAATAGAATATTTTTGAAAAGCAAAGAAGAAAAGAAGGAAGAAAAAAAAGAGGAACCACCTAAAAAATCTGAGGAAGTTATATTATTAGAAGAAATAAGAGATTTATTAAAGAAACAAAAAAAGAGTTCAAAATGAACTCTTTTTATTATTCCATTAATTCATCTTCTAATTTATCAATAGGTTCTTCATCAATAAATTGAGATGCTAATTCATAATCAACATTTTTATATTGTTTAGCACCTGTTCCTGCTGGAATAAGTTTACCAATAATAACATTTTCTTTTAATCCTTGTAGAGTATCTACTTTTCCTTTTATTGCAGCATCTGTTAATATTCTAGTTGTCTCTTGGAAAGATGCAGCTGATAAGAACGAATCAGTCTCTAATGATGCTTTGGTAATACCAAGTAATATTGGTTTTCCTGTAGCAGGACGTTTACCATTAATAATTACTTCTTTATTACCATCAGTAAATTCTCTATAATTTACTAATGCACCCGGCAAGAATAAGGTATCACCAGAATCAATAATTCTAATCTTAGAAATCATACGTTTAGCAATAATTTCAACGTGTTTATCAGAAATATCAACACCTTGACCACGATATACTGATTGAACCTCTTTTAAGATATATTCTTGAGTAGTAAGTGGATCTGTTACCGTTAATAATTCTTTAGGACTTATTGCACCTTCGGTTAATTTATCACCAGCTACTACTTCATCATTTAAGCTAACACGTAGTTTTGATCCATAGTTAGTTACATGTTCTTTTGTTTCTAATTTATTTGTAATACTAATTTTAAATTTACCATGATCTTCTTCAATCTTAGATACTTTTCCATTGATTTCAGCAATAGTAGCTTTTCCTTTAGGAATTCTTGCTTCAAACAATTCTTGAATACGTGGTAAACCTTGAGTAATATCTTCTCCACCAGCAACACCACCAGTATGGAATGTTCTCATTGTTAACTGAGTACCTGGTTCACCAATAGATTGTGCAGCCATAATACCTACAGCCTCACCAACTTCAACTACATTACCTGTAGCAAGGTTGCGACCATAACATTTTTGACATACACCATTGACTGTATTACAAGTTAATGTTGTCCTAATTTCTACTTCTTTTATTCCTGCATTAATTATCTTATCAGCGATAGCTTCAGTAATATACTCTAGCTTATCAGCGATTACTTCTTTAGTTTCTGGATTAATTACTTTCTTATTAGTATATCTACCTATAATACGATCATATAATTTTTCAATAACTTCACCAGTTTTATCGTTAACAAACTCACGAACAACAACACCATTTTCAGTACCACAATCTGCTTCTCTTACAATGATATCTTGTGATACATCAACTAAACGTCTTGTTAAATATCCAGAGTCTGCAGTCTTTAATGCTGTATCGGCACTACCTTTACGGGCACCATGAGTTGATAAGAAGAATTCTGCAACTGATAATCCTTCTCTAAAGGAAGAAGTAATAGGAATTTCTACTGGTTCTCCATTAGGTTTAGACATAATACCACGCATACCTGCAATTTGTGTAAAGTTAGAAATAGATCCACGTGCTTTAGAATGCATCATCATGAATATTGGATTATCAACATATTTATCTGCTTTTTCAGCAAGTTCTTTTTGAACTTGATTTTTAGCATCATCCCAAGTAGCAATTACTTTTTGGAATCTCTCTTCATCTGTTATTAATCCTCTTTGGTATTGTTTGTTGATTTTATCAACCACTTTTTGAGCTTCTGCAATGATTTCTTCTTTATTATCGCTAGTAACAACGTCACTAATTGATACTGTAATACCTGCTATAGTTGAATATTTAAAACCTAAATCTTTTAATTTATCCAACATAATAGAGGTTTCCGTTGTTTTATAACGTTTAAATACTTGTGCAATAATATTTTCAAGTGTTCCTTTAGGGAAAGGTTTAACTAAAGGCATCTCTTTAATAATTTCAGGAATATTTTGTCCTTTTTCAATAAAGTACTTATTAGGAGTAATACTTTGAATATTATCTAAAGTTGGTTCATTAATATAAGCGAATGAATCTGGTAAGATTTCATTAAATATTAATTTACCAATAGTAGTAACTAAGTATTTTCCTTTTTGACCTTCCGTAAATAATTTATGCTTAAATGAATCAACTGGTAATGCTACCCTTGTATGTAAAGTTAATTCGCGTCTTTCATAAGCCATTAAAGCTTCGTTAATATCTTTGAAAACTCTTCCCTCTCCTTCAAGACCAGCTTTTTCCATAGTTAGATAATAGTTACCTAAAACCATATCTTGAGATGGAGTAACAATTGGGTCACCACTTTTTGGAGACAAGATATTGTTAGCACCTAACATTAATAATCTAGCTTCCGCTTGGGCTTCTTCTGATAATGGTACGTGAACAGCCATTTGGTCACCATCGAAGTCAGCATTAAATGCTGGGGTAACTAATGGATGTAATCTAATAGCTTTTCCACCGATTAGAACTGGTTCAAATGCTTGAATACCAAGTCTATGTAAAGTAGGAGCACGGTTTAATAGAACTGGATGTTCTTTGATAACATCTTCTACTACATCCCAAACTTGTGGATCTCTATTTTCAATTAATCTCTTAGCAGCTTTAATATTATGAGCTATATCACGAGAAACTAATCCATGAATAACATGTGGTTTAAATAATTCTAGAGCCATTTCTTTTGGAATACCACATTGATACATTTTCAATGATGGTCCAACAACGATAACAGAACGTCCAGAATAGTCAACACGTTTACCAAGTAAGTTTTGACGAAATCTTCCTTGTTTACCTTTTAACATACTAGAAATTGATTTCAGAGGACGATTTCCGGCACCAGTGACACTTCTACCACGTCTTCCGTTGTCAAATAGAGCGTCAACTGCTTCTTGTAACATACGTTTTTCGTTCTGAATAATGATGCCTGGTGCTTTTAAATCAATAAGTTTCTTTAAACGATTGTTTCTGTTTATAACACGACGATACAAATCATTTAAATCACTAGTTGCAAATCTTCCACCATCCAACTGAATCATTGGTCTTAATTCAGGTGGTATTACTGGAATACAATCTAAGATCATCCATTCAGGACGATTTCCTGATTTATGGAAAGCATCAAGAACATCAATACGTTTTAATAGTCTTGTTCTCTTTTGTCCTTGTGCATCTTCTAATTCTTTCTTTATTTCTTCTAGTTCTTTTTCAATATCAACTTTTGATAATAATTCCTTAATCGCTTCAGCACCCATACCAACACGGAATCCATTACCATATTTTTCATAATATTGACGATATTCTTTTTCAGATAATGTTTGTTTATTCTCTAAAGGAGCAATTCCTTTATCGATAACAACATAGCTGACAAAGTATAATACTTCTTCTAGATCTCTTGGTGACATGTCTAGAACTAATCCCATTCTAGATGGTACACCTTTAAAGAACCAAATGTGTGACACTGGAGAAGCTAACTCGATATGTCCCATTCTTTCACGTCTTACCTTACTACGAGTTACTTCTACTCCGCATCGATCACAAACGATATTTTTATATCTTACTCTTTTGTACTTTCCACAAGCACATTCAAAATCTTTGGTTGGTCCAAATATTTTTTCACAGAACAATCCGTCTCGCTCAGGGCGTAATGTTCTATAGTTAATTGTCTCAGGTTTTTTTACTTCACCATAAGACCATTCACGAATTTTATCAGGAGAGGCAATACCAATTTTTAGAGCTTCAAACTTATTTACTTCTATCATTAGTCTTCATCTCCTTCCATCAATTCATCTTCAAATTCGCTTTCAAACTCACTTTCAAAGTCATCATCGAAATCATCTTCATCAGAATCTTCTTCGCTATCGTATTCTTTATTCTCATCTTCATGAGTTGGTATAGGTAATTCTATATCTTCCACGCTACCCACGAAGTCATCTTTATATTCTTCCTCTTCGATCGTCTTTAATTGTAATTCTTCGTTTTTATCATTAATAATACTGATATCTAATCCTAAAGCTTGGAACTCTTTCATCAATACTCTAAAGCTTTCTGGAACTCCTGCTTGATTGATTTCTTGTCCTTTAACAATAGCTTCATATACTTTAACACGACCTAAGACATCGTCTGATTTTACAGTTAAGATTTCTTGTAATGTATGTGCAGCACCATAAGCATATAGTGCCCAAACTTCCATTTCTCCAAATCTTTGACCACCAAATTGCGCTTTACCACCTAATGGTTGTTGCGTTACTAATGAATAAGGTCCAGTACTTCTTGCATGTAGTTTGTCATCAACCATGTGATGTAACTTAATCATATACATAACACCAACAGAGATTCTATTATCAAATGGAGTACCAGTTCTACCATCATATAGAATTGTTTTTCCATCTGGTGCTAACCCAGCCTCTTCCATCATTTCAGCTATATCATTAGTTTTAGCTCCATCGAATACTGGTGTAGCTACATGAACATTTAACTCTTTAGCAGCCATACCTAAATGTAATTCTAATATTTGTCCAAGGTTCATACGAGAAGGTACACCTTGTGGATTTAACATAATATCAACTGTTCTTCCATCTGGTAAGTAAGGCATATCTTCTTCTGGTAAAATAAGGGAAATAACACCTTTGTTACCATGACGTCCAGCCATTTTATCTCCAACTTGGATTTTTCTTTTTTGTGCTATATATACACGAATTACTTTAGAAACTCCAGCTGGTAATTCATCATTTTCTTTTCTTGAGAAAATCTTAACATCGTGAACAATACCATCTCCACCATGTGGTACACGTAAAGAAGTATCTCTTACTTCACGAGTTTTTTCTCCAAAGATAGCATGTAATAATTTTTCTTCTGAAGTAAGTTCAGCCATACCTTTTGGTGTTACTTTACCAACTAGGATATCTCCTTCTTTTACTTCAGTACCAACGATTACAATACCGTTTTCATCTAAATGTTTTCTAGCTTCGTCACTAACATTAGGAATATCTCTTGTAATTTCTTCTGGTCCTAATTTAGTCTCACGACATTGCATTTCAAAGTCTTCTAAGTGAATACCTGTATAAACGTCATCTTTTACTAATCTTTCATTTAAGATTACAGCATCTTCATAGTTATATCCATTAAATGTCATGAAAGCAACTACAACGTTTTTACCTAACGCTAATTCACCTTTATCAGTACTTGGTCCGTCAGCAATAACATCGCCTTTTTCAACTTTATCTCCTACTCTTACAATAGGTCTATGATGTTGACAAGTACCAGCATTAGATAATTCAAAATTAGCTAAGTGATATTCGTCTACACCACCTTTATTTTTAACAACTATTTTTCTAGCATCAACATAGTCAACAATACCATCCGCTTTTGCAACAATTACTGCTCCTGAATCTTTAGCAGCAATATATTCAACACCTGTTCCTACTAATGGAGCTTCTGATCTTAATAATGGTACTGATTGACGTTGCATGTTAGCTCCCATCAAAGCACGAGTAGCATCATCATGCTCTAAGAATGGAATACAACTTGTTGTAATAGCTACTACTTGTTGAGGTGATACATCAACATAATCAACTTGCTCTGGTTTTACAATAATATTTTCGCCACGGAATCTAGCAGGAACTTGTTCATCTATCATCATATTATTGTCATCAATAGTAACAGTAGCTAACGAAATAATAACATCATTTTCTTCATCAGCTGTTAAATAATCAACTTCGTCAGTTAATACTTTATCTTTAACTTTACGATATGGAGTCATAATAAATCCATATTCATCAACTTTAGCATAACTAGCTAGCGATGTAATAAGTCCAATGTTTTGACCTTCTGGTGACTCGATAGGACAGATTCTACCATAGTGAGAAGCATTAACGTCACGTACTTCCATACCTGCTCTATCACGAGATAATCCACCTGGTCCTAATGCTGATAAACGTCTTTTATTAGTTAACTCTGCAATAGGATTAGTTTGATCCATAAATTGAGATAACTGGCTACTACCAAAGAATTCTTTCATAGCAGCAGTAATAGGTCTTATATTAATTAATGTTTTAGGTGTTACTTCTTCCATTTCTTGGGTTGTCATTCTCTCACGAATCACACGTTCCATACGAGAAACACCAATTCTAAATTGATTTTGTAATAATTCACCAACTTGACGAATACGACGATTTCCTAAATGGTCTATTTCATCAATTTGTCCAATTCCTTTTAATAGATTTAAGTAATATGAAACTGAAGCATATACATCAGATATAGTTAATCTCTTAACTTCTAATGTTTGATCATTACCAATAATTGTAATAATCTCTTTTTTATCGTTAGGATTATAAATCTTAACAGTTTGAATCTTATTAAGATTATCTAAATCTTCATTAATAGTTACTTCCTTAACATTGTATCCATTTTCAAAAATTGGTTTTAATTTATCTAAAATGTCTTTAGTAACTAAAGTACCTTTTTCAACTACTACTTCGCCATCTACTTTAATATCTTCCGCAATATGTTGATTTAATAATCTATCTAATACATTTAGTTTGCGATTAAATTTATAACGGCCAACACGTGCTAAATCATATCTAAATTCATCGAAAAATCTAGTAATAATTTGGTTTTTTGATGAATCTAGAGTTGCTGGTTCACCTGGTCTTAATTTTTCATAAATTTCGATTAATGCTTCATCCGTATTTCTAGTGGAATCTTTTGCTAAAGTGTTCTCAAGATATTCATCTTTTCCAAATAACTCTAATATTTGTTCATCACTAGATAATCCAAATGCACGTAATAATGTAGTTAATGGAACTTTTCTTGTTCTATCAATTCTTACATACAAAACATCCCTGGCATCTGTTTCAAATTCTAGCCAAGTTCCACGTGTAGGAATTATTTGTGATGTAATAGAAAGTCTACCACTTTTGTCTGTTTCCTTATTGAAATAAACACTTGGAGATCTTACTAATTGAGATACAATTACACGCTCAGCGCCATTAATAACGAAAGTACCACTTTCTGTCATTAAAGGCATATCTCCTAAAAATATCTCTTGTTCTTTTACTTCGCCTGTTTCATGATTAAAAAGGCGCACTTCTACCTTTAAAGGTGCCGCATAAGTTGTTTCACGGTCTTTACTTTGTTTAATAGAATATCTAGGCTCATCAAAATGATAATCACCAAATTCTAATGATAAAGTACCTGAAAAATTTTCTACGGGGAATAGGTCATCGAAAACTTCTTTAATACCTGTTTCGACAAACCATTGATATGATTTCTTCTGGATCTCTAATAAATCCTTTAATTCATAAGTATTTTTGATTCTTGAAAAACTTCTTCTTGTACGATGTTTGCCACAATTAATTATCTTATATGCCACTTATTTCACCCCTATACCAATATTTAATCAAAGAACATATTTACTTAATCTAATACGTTGCCAATTTATATTATTAGCACATTTCAAACAAGATGTCAATGTAAAATACATTTAATTACAAAAAAACCTTTATTTTTATTTATCACCTCAGTTTTATAGTAGTTTTGAAGATCTCTTAACATAGATTTAGCACCTTGTTCTTTTCTTATCACTATATATAAAATGCCATTTTCTTCTAAATGAAATCTAGCATTCATAACAATATCATAAACTACACTTTTACCTGCCCTAATAGGAGGATTAGTAATAATAAAATTATATTTAGATTTTACATTTTTATAAACGTTACTTTCGTAAAACTTTACATTACTAACATTATTAAGTTTTGCATTCCTACTAGCTAAATGAAGCGCTCTTAAATTGACATCTATTCCTTCAAAAGAAGCATTTGTTACCTTTGATAAAATAATATCAATAACTCCATATCCACAGCCGACATCTAAAACCTTACCATGTATTTCATTAATATCAATGCTTTCTAATAAAGTTCTTGTTCCAAAATCTAATTTATTTTTAGAGAAAACCCCGTTATCAGTATAAAAAGAATATTCCCTATCTAATATTCTTGTTTTAAATATATTTAATTCGCTTTTTAATTTTTCGTTATCAAAATATTGTCCCATTTAACCAATCCCTTAAAAGTTAAAAGAGTTAACTATAAAACTTAATTCATAGTTAACTCCTTTCGTACTATTAATAATACTATATTTTTTAAATAAAATCAATAGTAATTTATTATTTGATTTTCACTTTTGATTATTATTTTTCTTTTTCTACCTTAGCAAAATAATAATTATTTCCATTTTTCATAAAAGTATATTTATATGTATCCAATCTATCAGTATAATCATCAATATTAAATTGATTTTCACTTTCTAATACAGTCAAATATTCGCTATAATCACTAGTGTTAAAATAAGATACTTCACTAGTATTATCGTCTAATAAATAAAAGGCAACAACTTCATAGATTTCAATTCGATCATTATATTCTTTTGCTTCAGTTAACTTGCTAACATATCCACTAGAAAGTGAATATCCACAAGCACTTTCGTATTCATATTGTTTAGACTCACTATTGTATTCTATAGTTAAAGGACAATTATAATTAAACGTCTCATCTTGATATGTATCTAGATTTCCAAATATTTCATTATATTGATTTTTTAAATCATTGGCACTAATGATATATTTTGATTCTTCTTGTTTAATTAAATCTTTATCTAAAGTGACAAAAGCTAACATTTTTTTAAAAACTTCATCCATATCATTTATATTGGTTACATCATTCCTATAATAAATATTTTCATAATCAGTTCCAGCAAACAAATGGCTAGCAAGTTCCCCTCTTGTTAAATAAAATAAATCTTGAACTATTTCATCACTAATATTTAAGTCCTTAGCTTCTCCCGATGGTGTTGTAATATCATTATCTTTACTATAATTAATATAAGACAAAACACCAATTAAAATTAAGCCAATAATTAACGCTACAATTATAGCTATAACTATATTCTTTTTAGTAAACCTATTTTTCTTATTCTCTTTCATTAGTATCACCTATTATAAATAATATCCTATTTTTTTCTTTTTTACAATAAAAAAAAGAACATAATTACATGTTCTTCGTAATGAATTTAATTATTTAACTTCTACTTCTGCTCCAGCTTCTTCAAGTTTAGCTTTGATTTCATTTGCTTCGTCTACAGAAATACCTTCTTTAATAGCTCCACCGTTATCAGCGATATCTTTAGATTCTTTTAATCCTAATCCTGTGATTTCTTTAATTACTTTGATAACGTTGATTTTAGCAGCTCCAGCGTTTACTAGGTTAACACTAACAACGCTTGGTCCAGCTTCTTCAGCGCTAGCTGCTGGTGCAGCAGCAACTGCTACGCTACTTGGATCTACTCCAAATTCCTCCTTCATAGCATCTACTAATTCTTTAATTTCTAAAAGGTTCATTTCTTTTAAAGCACTAATAAATTCATCTCTTGTTAATTTTGCCATTTTATTTTCCTCCTTATATTAATTTTTTTATTATTCTTCTTTTTGTTTTGCATATAGATCTAAGCATATAGATAAATCTTTTGCAATTCCAATCATACCACCAGCCAACATAGTAAGTAATCCTTCTCTTGATGGAATTGTTGATAGGGCATCTAATTTTGCTTTATCTGAAACTTCTCCATCTACAATACCTACTTTTAGTATTAATGCTGGATTCTTTTTAGCAAAATCTGATAATACCTTGATTGGTGCAATTTGATCAGTACCGAATGCTAAAGCACTTGGTCCTGTTAAGTTCTCATCAAGATTAATATTTAAATCAGATAATGCTCTAGCCATTAAAGTGTTCTTATATACTTTATAATCAGAATCATTTGATCTTAAAGCACGTCTTAATTCTTTAGCTTCATTATCAGTGATACCACGATAATCAAATAAAACTATAGTTGCATTGTTTTGAACACGATCTTTGATTTCATCAATGATAGCTTGCTTTTTAGCTAGAATTTTTTCACTTGCCATATAGCACCTCCTCATAATATTTTAAAAATGCCATAAATAAAAGTCTTTATGCACGCTAGACATAAAGACTCTATAACTATATTTAAGTTAAGTCCTCGGTAGGATTTATTTTTATACCTACTGTCTATGGCACTTGCAAATCAATTTGTATTATATATTATATTCTACTAATTGTCAAAAGAATTTGTAATTATTTTAATTCCTGGACCCATTGTAGTTGAAACTGCTATATTCTTAATGTAATCTCCTTTAACTGTAGAAGGTTTTACTTTTAAAATTGTTGCCATAAATGCATTCAAGTTTTCAAGTAATTGTTCTTCAGTAAAAGTTACATTACCAATAATGCCATGAACATTACCAAATGTATCTGTTCTATATTCTACACGACCAGCTTTTACATCAGTTACTGCTTTAGTAACATCTGTTGTTACTGTGCCAGTTTTAGGGTTTGGCATTAATCCTTTAGGACCTAATACTCTACCTAATTTACCTAGAAGTGGCATCATATCTGGTGTTGCAATCATTACATCAAAATCAAACCAGTTTTCTTTTTCAATTTTTTCTAACATATCAGTATCACCAACGAAGTCTGCTCCAGCTTCTTTAGCTTTTTTAGCATTGTCTCCTTTAGCAATTACTAATACTTTTTTAGTTTTACCAGTTCCATGTGGTAAAACTATGGCACCTCTTAATTGTTGATCAGCTTTTTTAGTATCTAGATTTAATCTTACAGCTAATTCAACAGATGCATCAAATTTACTAACAGAAGTTTCTTTAACTAATTTTATTGCTTCTTCTTTAGTATATGCCTTACCTTTTTCTATTTTTGATAAAGCTTCTAAATATTTCTTACCTCTTTTTTTCACTTTAATCCTCCTTATGTGGTATATATGGAAGCGTAAGCGGACATCCTCCCACATAGGTATACCATTATTTATTATTCAGAAATTTTGATTCCCATGTTAAGAGCAGTACCCTCAACAATTTTCATAGCTTCTTCTACATCATAAGCATTTAAATCTGGTAATTTTGTTTCTGCTATTTGTTTTAATTGTTCTTTAGTAATTGTACCAACTACTTCATTCTTACCTTTTACTGATCCTTTGTCGATCTTAGCTGCTTTCTTTAATAAGAATGCTGTAGGTGGAGTCTTTATTACAAAGTCGAAACTTCTATCATCAAAAATAGTAATTTCTACTGGTAATATATCTCCCATCTTATCACGTGTTGCATCATTATATTTTGTACAAAATTCTTGTAGATTAACTCCAGCTGGTCCTAACACTGTTCCTACTGGTGGAGCAGGTGTAGCTTTTCCAGCTTGGATTTGTAATTTAATTTTTTTAACTACTTCTTTTGCCACGAAAAACACCTCCTATAAATTTTTAGTTTTCGCGAGTGGTCCTAATAGCTAGTCCGCATTTTATTAGCTTTTGCCTCCCACTTGTATCTATATAAATTAAATATAGCGTTTAAATAATATCATTATTTTCAAGAAAAATCAACAATTACTAATTATTTCTTTATTTTTTTAGAGTCTCCAAACATTTTATTTAATGCTACATTAGCCCTTGCTATATATTCTTGTTCAATCTCACGATAGAATTTTTGAGTCCATATTTTACTTATCATTCCATCATCTACCCCATCTTTATACCAAAAATGGTTTGATTTTGGTTGCAATAGTTTATCTTCATTTATTAGTTCTAATGTATCTTGTTTATTATATTCTTCTTTTTTAAAATTTATCAAACTAGTTGGAACACTATAATAACTTGCTAATTCATCATCAGAATATTTATTTGACTGATTTATTAAAAGTTGGTCATTTGGAATCAACAAAGTAGATAATTGTATTTGTGTTTGATAATCAGAATCTTCACAACATTGTACGATAAATTTCACTTTTTTACTTAAAGGTAAATTTTGAAATTCATCACTTATTTCCATTGCCTCTTCTTTCAAGAATAAATATTCACGGTTACTAATACTATTATCAGGATAACTTATATCTTCCATTACTTGTAAAAGTCCTGTTTTCACTAAATCTTGTGTATCCTGCATTCTATACTCCAAATATTTTGTCATCATGTCTTCTTTAGTAATGAAATCATTATCTCTAGCAAATTTATTTAAAACTCTATATAATGCTTCTTTAGGTGTTGTTAACAATTCTTCTGTATCTGGGAAAAGTAATGTATTGCGTACAAGCATTGTTTCAAACGGCGTATCCATTTCTGGCAATGCATCTATGTAACTTTTTCTCAACACTCTATCCAAAGAATTATACTGTCTATAATAATCATATGCTTTTTGTTTCAATTCAATGTATCGATCTTGATCAATTTTAGATTCATTAATTTGAAAGTTCATACTACGCTACCTCTATTTGTGATAATTCTACTTCAACTGATGTTTCTTGCCCAAACAAGTCAACATTTAGTTCTAACTTTTGATTTGGCATATCAATATTAGAAATAGTACCATACATTCCATTGAATGGACCTGCAACTATCTTAACCTTTGTTCCTACTTCTAATTCTTGATCAGACTCAAATCTACTAATACCCATATTTCTTAAAATAGTATCTACTTCATATGGTTGTAATGGTGTTGGCTTTGCTCCTTTACCACTGGAACCAATAAATCCTGTAACTCCTGGCGTATTTCTTACTACATACCACGCTTCATCACTCATAACCATTTCTACTAAAATATATCCAGGAAACATTTTTTTAACTTTCTCTTTTTGCACTCCATCTTTTACTTCTATTTCTTTTTGTTCTGGAATAATTACTCTAAAGATATAATCTTTCATATCCATAGAGTTGGCTTTCATCTCAAGTTTTTCTTTTACCTTACTCTCGTGTCCAGAATAAGTATTTACTACATACCATTGTTTTTCCATACCTTCACCGTCCTATACAAATGATTTTAATAATGCCATTAATAATTCAATAGCATAGAAGAATAGTGCAAAGAAAATGATAAAGACAATTGTTGCAATAGAATATTTAATCATCTCTTTTTTAGAAGTCCATCTAACTTTAGAAACTTCTTTCACTACAGACTTAAACCAATTACTTATTCTTTTAAATATTCCTACTTTTTTTACCTTATTGTCTTTCTTATCTACTTTATTATTTTCTTTTTTCTTAGAAACTTTTTTTTGCTCCTTTTTAGTTTCTTCTTGTTTCATTACTTTCTTTTCAACATCAGTTTTTTTCTTTGTTTTTTTTGATTCTTTTACCATAATATCCCCTACCTTATTTTACCAAAATAAAAACACTTTGATGTGTCAGTTATAAAATAGCACATAAGTGTTTTTAAGTCAAGAAATATTAACCATTTTTAATATCTTTAATACAATTTACTGCAGCAATCACACCATCACTCATGGCTGTTAATAACTGATAAGCATCTTTTTTAATGATATCCCCTGCAGCAAAAATTCCTTTAACATTAGTTTCGTTATGATTATTTACTTTTATATAACCATCTTTATCAAACTTTAAAATGCTCTTAAAAGCTTCACTAGAAGGAATTTGTCCTATGTAGATAAAGCACCCTCTTACTGATAATTCCTCTTCTTTATTATTCTTATCTTTAATAATGATAGAGGATAACTTTTCATCTTTATCTACTAATTCCTTTACTACATATCCTAATTTTAATTTAATGTTTGGAATATTTTTTATTTTTTCTTTAAAAATCTCTTCAGCAGTAAATTCATCTCTTCTATGAATTATTGTTACTGTTTTACATATTCCAGATAAATATATAGCTTCTTCTAAAGCACTATTAGCTCCACCTATGACTGCTACATCTTGATCTTTAAAGAAATTAGCATCACATAATGCACAATAGCTCACTCCTTTACCAACCAACCTATCTTCTCCTTTAATATCTAGTTTTCTAGGTTTTCTTCCAGTAGCAATAATAATATTTTTAGTAGAGATTTCTTCTAGATCAGTTTTAATAATTTTCAAATTATCTTTTAATTCTATCTTTAAAACATTTCCATATTTATAAATAATTCCTAATTCACTTACTTGTTTAAAAATACTATTAGATAAATCAGGCCCCGAAATATCTATAAATCCAGGGTAATTTTTTACTGATGAAGATTTATTTATCTGTCCTCCAGGTATTTCTCGCTCTAATAAACAACAATTAATACCACTTCTTTTTAAATAAATTGCCGCAGTCATTCCAGCAACACCAGCACCAATTACAACTACGTCAAAATCTGACTTCATTTTTTTCACCTTCCCGATAAAGATTATCAAATCGTGAACCTTTCTTTCTAATAATAATCAATATAATTCCTGCGATAATTAAAATAATTGATACTAATTGTGCAACTTTAATGCCACCTAACATTAAACTATCCGTTCTCATTCCCTCTATAAATATTCTTCCTACGGAATACCAAACTAAATATACTCCAGTTAATTGCCCTGTCTTTAAGTATTTAAATACTTTTCTAATGATAATTAAAACAATAAATCCTAAGAGATTCCATATGGATTCATATAAGAAAGTTGGATGATAATATTCACCATTGATAAACATCCCATTAATAACAAATTCCGGTATATGCAAAGACAATAGTGTTTCTTTGGTAGTTAACATACCATAGGCTTCTTGATTAAAGAAATTTCCCCATCTTCCTATAGCTTGAGCTAAAATTAAACCTACAACACATATATCAAATATTCTATATATATTAACTTTATATTTATGGCAATAAAATAACGCAAATAATCCGCCACCAATTAATCCACCATGAATAGCAAGTCCGCCATTCCAAATTTCAAAAATTTCTAAAATATTTTGACTATAATAATCCAGATTAAATAAAACATAATATAATCTTGCTGAAATAATTCCTATAATAATTGAATAAAAAGCTAAATTAGTGAAAAAATCAGTATTTATATTTTGTTTTTTTATTTCCTTATATATTACTGCTAGTCCTACTAATAAACCTAACAAGATAAAAATTGAATACCAATATATTTGAATAAAACCCAAATCTAATGCAACTCTATTCATTTTCTTTTAAACCTCCTTACGATCGGTTTAATAATTAACAATTCTATCACAACGTTTGTTATAGCTAGCAATACAGCTATAAAGAACAATTTCCAAACATTGGTAAAATTTAATTTATCAAGCATGATAAAATCGACCAATTTTAAAATTATCATATTAATAACAAAATAAAACAATCCCATTGTTAACCCTGTTATTGGAAGAGTTAACTTAAATAATATTGGTTTTACGGTTTTGTTAAGTAAAAAGATTAATACTACAGCAACGAATGCATAAATTATCTTGTGTTCAGCATCAATTTGAAAGCTACTACCAAATATCAAAGATATTAATAAAAACGATATGGTGTACCCCACCATATAAATAAACCACTCTAAAAGCTTATTCAATCTTACTTTATCATTTTTATCAATAATTACTATTTTCATAGTTCCTCCTATAACATTCTACTTAAGAACATTCCTGTATATGAATTCTTATTTTTAGCAATTTGTTCTGGAGTTCCAGTCGCAATTACTTCTCCTCCATCATCTCCACCATTAGGTCCTATATCAATTATATAATCAGCTGTTTTAATCATGTCCAAGTTATGTTCTATTACTATTACTGTATCATTATTATCTACTATTTTTTGAATAATTGCAAGTAATCTCTTAATATCAGCAGAATGTAATCCAGTTGTAGGTTCATCCAAAATAAATAGAGTTTTTCCTGTTGCTTTTCTTTGCAGCTCTTTGGATAATTTAACACGTCCAGCTTCTCCTCCAGATAGAGTTGGAGCACTTTGTCCTAATTTAATATATCCTAATCCAACATCATATAGAACTTGTAATTTATTTTTTATTTTAGGAACATTTTCAAAGAACTCTAAAGCCTCTTTCACGCGCATATCTAAAACTTCAGCAATATTTTTTCCTTTATATTTAATTTTTAAAGTCTCACTATTATACCTAGTACCATGGCACACTTCGCACGGAATATAAACATCTGGTAAAAAATGCATTTCTATTTTTTTCACACCATCTCCACGACATGCTTCACATCTTCCGCCCTTTACATTAAAAGAAAATCTTTCTTTCCCAAAGCCATACATTTTGGCTTCTTTCGTTGTCGTAAATAGTGTTCTTATATCATCAAATACCCCCGTATAAGTAGCCGGATTACTTCTTGGTGTCCTTCCAATTGGATTTTGTGTTATATCAACAACTTTATCAATATTTTCTAAGCCAACAATTTTCTTATGTTTTCCTGGTTTATCTTTAGTATGATATAAATAATTTAAAGCTCCTTTACATAGTATTTCCATCACTAAACTACTTTTACCACTACCTGATACTCCAGTAACACAAGTAAAGGTTCCTAAAGGAAATTTAACATTAATATTTTTTAAATTATTTTCTTGAGCACCTTTTATTTCAATAAATAATCCATTACCTTTTCTTCTTTCTTTAGGAATTTCAATTTTTTCTTTACCACTTAAGTAGCGACCTGTAATACTATTATCATTTTGCATTACTTCTTCAGGAGTTCCGGCTGCTACTATTTCTCCACCATTTTCTCCTGCACCGGGACCAACATCGACTAAATAATCCGCAGCTAACATTGTATCAATATCATGTTCAACCACAATTAAAGTATTACCTATATCACGCATTTCTTCCAAAGCTTTTATTAATTTATCATTATCTCTTTGATGTAATCCAATACTAGGTTCATCTAATACATATAAAACCCCCGTAAGTCTTGAACCAATTTGAGTAGCTAATCTTATTCTTTGTGCTTCTCCTCCTGATAAAGTTCCAGCCATTCTATTTAATGTTAAATACTCTAATCCTACGTTTTTAAGAAAATTTAATCTATTTTTTATTTCTTTTATTAATAATCCTGAGATTTTCTCTTGTTCTTTTGTAAGATGCAATTCGTCGAAAAAAGCAACTAATTCTTTTATACTCATACAAGTCATCTGATAAATATTTTTTTTACCAATGAATACCGATAAAACACTATCAGTTAATCTTGCTCCCTTACATGTCTCACATTCTTTTTCTACCATGTAATTTTCTAACCATTCTCTAATCCAATTACTACCGGTTTCCATATAACGACGTTGTAAATTAGTAATAATTCCTTCATAATAATCTTTTTGATTATATGAAGTACCTCCTTTAGTAGTGTACTTAAAATCAACTTTATCAGGAGATCCATATAAAATTATTTGCTTTTCTTTTTTAGTTAAATCTTTAAATGGTTTGTCCATATCAATATCATAGTAATTACAAACAGCTTCTAATCTTTTGTAATAAATTCCTTCTTGATCATCACTTAAAGTAGCAATACACCCGTCGTTAATAGATAAATCTTGATTAGGAATTACTAAATCAGGATCAATATTAAGTTTAATACCTAAGCCTTTACAATCAGGACATGCTCCATATGGAGAATTAAAGCTAAATAATCTAGGCTCTAATTCTGGTAAGGAAAATTCACAATACGGACAAGCAAAACTTTCAGAAAATAAAATTTCTTTGTCTCCTGGTATTTCTATTACAACTTTTCCATTAGCTAATTTAGTTGCTACTTCAATAGATTCATGTAATCTACCTCTTATATCTTCTTTTAAAATTAATCTATCTACAATAACATCTATATTATCTTTAATATTTTTATCTAACACTATATCTTCTGATAAATCACGCATTTCACCATTAACACGTACTCGTACAAAACCCTCACTACGTAACTTTTCAAGCAATTCTTTATGTGTTCCCTTTTCACCGTGTACCACTGGTGCCATAATTACAAATTTAGTTCCTAATTCATATTCAAGTAATTTATTGACCATTTCCTCAACACTTTGTGCTTTAATGGGTATATGATGATTTGGACAATAAGGGATCCCTATTCTTGCATACAATAGTCTTAAATAATCATATATTTCAGTTACAGTGCCTACCGTCGAGCGAGGATTTTTATTGGTTGTTTTTTGATCAATACTAATAGAAGGGGAAAGTCCTTCAATCGAATCAACGTCTGGTTTTTCAGTTCCACCCAAAAATTGTCTAGCATAAGCACTCAAACTTTCAACATAACGTCTTTGCCCTTCAGCGTATATAGTATCAAAGGCTAGACTACTTTTACCACTTCCTGAAACACCAGTCATCACTATCAATTTATTCTTAGGTAGAGTTAAATCAACGTTTTTTAAATTATTTTCTCGTGCTCCTTTTATAATTATTTCGTTCATATTATCACCTACTACTTATAATAATTGTTCCTATGGAATATATTTTTTTTACTTAATTTTTTTATCATCATATCTTGTAATACTTTACTTGTTCCTGTTTTTATATCATATTTATCTTCTAATGGGTCAACTAAAATAGTATAAAGTCCATACTCGTTAGCTCCCTTAATATCACTTAACATTTGGTCTCCTACCATAATGGTATCATTAGTTCCTGCCTCTAATTTTTTTAAAGCATTATCAAAAGCTTCTTTATTAGGTTTATTAGCTTTGGATAAATATAAAACGCCTAATTTATTAGCTGGAGATTTAACTCTATCTTCACTATTATTTGAAACAATGCATATACTAAAACCTGTATTTTTAAGATATTCAAAAAGTTCTATTAATGTTTCTGGTACAGCAATATCATTTACGGGTAATAGTGTATTATCAACATCAAAAATAATATTATGATATCCTCTTTGATACAAATCCTCATAATTAATGCTATAAATATCTTTAACATAAGAATTAGGAATAACTAAATTGATATAATTATTATCGTTTCTTATTACCTTGAAAAAAACTTTTAACATTTCTTTATTTTTACTAGCCATATTATCACTCCATAAACCAAATGTATTATATCACATATTATTTAGAATTAAATCTATTTTTAAAAGCACATCTAGAACACAATTCTTCTACACATTTATTATTTTCAAAACCTTTTATTACATTCATTGTTCGATTATTATTTAAAATATTGCTCAATGACTCTTCAAAAATATTACCAAGATTAATTATTCCTTCCCCGTCCAAGCAACAAGGAACTACAGTACCATCTACTAATATTCCAATATGTGTTTTTAAACCATGACAAAAAGCATTATTTTTTTTAGCACTATTTAAATCTGGCCATTGAAACAAATTATCTTTATTCACAAAAGTATTGAAAGAAATTTTGATTGAGTTCTCTTTATAGATTTTATCCACTATTTCTGTGGATAAATTGTATGAGTTAATGATTTTTTTCACAATTTCTGTGGATTTTTTATCCAATTTATAATCATTAAGAGTCCATAGACGATAACTTATAAACATTTTAGTTGATAATTCTTTAGCACTACAAAAAATATCCTCAAAATATGTTGAAATATTATTTTCTGAATGCAGTGAAAAATTTAATTGCCTTACACAAGAAGAATTTAAAATAATTTCTTTTTGTTTTTTTATAAGTGTACCATTAGTAGTAATATTTACTTTTATATTATTTCTTTTACAAATTTCTAAAATTTCTTTTAAATTAGGATGTAATAATGGTTCTCCCTTTACATGAAGATAAACATAATTAGTATATTTTTTAATTTCACTAATTATGTATTCAAAATTTTTTACACTCATAAATTGCTTAGATCTACTGTTATTATGACAAAAAGAGCAATTTAAATTACAGTTATTTGTTATCTCGATATATATCTTTTTAAACCTCATTATATTCCACTCTTCATTTCAAATAAAATATCACGTAACTCCATAGCTCTTTCAAAGTCAAGATTTTTAGCAGCTTCCCTCATTTCTTGTTCTATTTTATCCATGGTTTTAACTAATTCTTTCTTAGTTGTCTTAGTTTTCTTATCTTTAGTTTCATCAATATTACTTATTATATCTCTTATTTCTTTAGAAATAGTTTGAGGTATAATATTGTGAACTCTATTATATTCTTCTTGTATTTTACGACGACGCATTGTCTCTTTAATAGCGTAGTCCATAGAATCCGTAATTTTATCTCCATACATAATACATTTACCATGAGCATTTCTAGCACAACGTCCAATTGTTTGGATTAAACTACGACTACTACGTAAAAATCCTTCTTTATCAGCATCTAATATGGCAATTAAACTAACTTCTGGTATATCTATTCCTTCTCTTAACAAATTTATTCCCACGATACAATCATACTTACCTAAACGTAAATCCCTTATGATTTGCATTCTTTCCAAAGTTTTTACTTCAGTATGAAGGTACGCTACCTTAATATCTAAATCTTTCAAGTAATTAGTTAATTCCTCTGCCATACGAATAGTTAACGTAGTTATTAAAACTCGCTCATTATTTTGCATTCGTGTTTTGATTTCACCAACTAAATCATCAATTTGACCCTCACTTTTTCTAACTTCTATTATTGGATCTAATAAACCTGTTGGTCTAATTATTTGTTCAACGTAATGATTATGTACTTTTTCCAACTCATAATCTCCTGGAGTTGCTGAAACATATATAACTTGATTAATCTTTTTTTCAAATTCATCAAATTTTAGTGGCCTATTATCCAAAGCACTAGGTAATCTAAATCCATAATCAACCAAATTCATTTTTCTTGCTCTATCCCCATTATACATTCCTCTTACCTGTGGAATAGTAACATGCGATTCATCAATAACCAACAAATAATCTTTCGGGAAAAAATCCATAAGTGTAGTTGGTGTCTCTCCTTCTCCTCTTCCAGCTAAATGACGAGAATAATTTTCTACTCCTGTACAAAAACCGGTTTCTTCTAACATTTCCAAATCATAATTAGTTCTTTGTTCTAATCGTTGATATTCAAGTAATTTGTTATTCTCCTTAAAATATTTTAATCTATCCTGCAATTCTTCTCTTATTGTCTTTAATGCTGCTTTTAATTTTTCTTCACTAGTTACAAAGTGACTAGCTGGGAATACTGAAATAGTTTTTTTATTTGTTTTTATAGCGCCAGTTAAAGGATCAGTTTCACTAATTCGATCAATTTCATCTCCAAAAAATTCAATTCTAATACCATTAGTTCTATCATTGGAAGGAATGATTTCTAATACATCTCCTTTTACTCTAAAAGTACCACGTTTGAAATCAATATCGTTTCTTTCATATAGCATATCCACCAATTTCATTAAAACTTGATCTCGATCAATGGTATCACCTACATTTAAAGTTAACATTTTTTTCTCATATTCTTCTACTTCACCAATACCATAAATACAAGAAACACTAGCAACTACAATAACGTCATCTCTTGATAAAAGGGCACTTGTTGCTGAATGACGTAATTCATCTATTTCATCATTAATAGATGAATCCTTTTCTATATAAGTATCAGTAGATGGCACATAAGCTTCTGGTTGATAATAATCATAATAAGAGACAAAGTATTCTACACGATTTTCAGGAAAAAGCTCTTTTAATTCGCTATATAATTGTCCTGCTAAAGTTTTATTGTGAGCTAAGATTAATGTCGGCTTATTCACTTCTTTTATAACGTTAGCTATGGTAAAAGTTTTTCCTGTACCAGTAGCCCCTAATAATACTTGATCTCTTTTTCCGTCTTTAATTCCTTTTACTAATTGATGAATAGCTTCTGGCTGATCACCAGATGGACTAAACTTGGATACTAAATTAAACATTTAAATCATCTCCACTTGATAAAAACTAATAAGTTATAATATACAATAAAATTAATATTAAAAACTATATTATATAGTATCATACAAAACAAATGTTTGCAATTTGTTTTTAAAAAAAGATAGAATTTTATTCTATCTTGTATACCAAGGATTATAAGTTCCGCTTGGGAAATTTATCAATTGTCTTGGACCTTTAAATCCATTATAGCTTTGATTTTGCACAAATGCTGTATAAGCATTCCAACTATAACATTCACTATCTAAATATAATCTACATGGAGCAATTTCCATATGCAAATGTGGTCCTGTGGAATAACCGGTATTACCCATATATCCAATATAATCATCAGAAGTTACGTACTTACCAACATATATGTTAGGTGCATAGGAACTCAAATGTGCATACATAGATGTATAGTATGTACCACTTACAGCTTCATAATGTTCTATCGAAACAATTAATGCTCCGTATAAATCTTGCCAAATTGAACTAATTGTTCCATTAGCAACTGGATAAATCTTAGTGTTATAAGGATCACCATTACTAATATCTAGTCCCCTGTGGAAAGAACCCCAACGACTTCCAAATTCACTAGTGATATAACCAACACTAACTGGTCTTCTGAACACTCCAGCAGAACCATTTACAGCACAATCAACTCCTATAACATGATGACTTAAGCATCCCTGGTTTTTATATGCCTCGACTATATCTTCGTAAATCTCTATTTGGCCTTGAATTGTTACTCCACCTTCCGTTAAACTCGATTTAGTATTTCCTAAGGAAACCACTTTTTCCTCTAGCTCTTTTTGTTTAACTTCTAGATCTTTATTAATTTCTTCAATCTCTTTTTCTCTTTCTTGATTAGCTTTTATCATTTCTTCTAGTTCTTTGGTAACTTTTTCATTATATTCAGTCATTTGTTCAACAATAGCCATTCTATAAATTAAATCGGTTACAGTTTCAGCTCCAAAAGCGTATTCTAAATAAGTATTTTCACCGTTTGACATCTGAAAATATTGAAATAATTCTTTTGTTTGTAAACTTTTTTCTTTTATATCTTCATTATATTGAGCTATTTCTTCGTTTAGTTTAGTTACTTCATCTGCTAAATTCTTAATTTCTGTTTTAGTATTTTCAATTTGTTGGTTAGTTTCAGCAATTTCAGCTTCTGTTTTATTTATTGCTGCTTGATTAGCAGCAGCTTCATCTTTATATTGTTGTAATTTAGCTTCGTACTCTCCTAAAGTTATCGCATTCGTATCATGTGGTACTAAAGCTATACAAATTATTAAAATTAATAATATTCTTAATATTTTTCTCATACTTTTAAATACTTCCTTACTGCTCTTCCACTACCAAACATACCTACTATAATACCAATCATTAATATTGCCCCTGCTATTAAATATATGAATGGTTCTGGAGGAACTAATTTTATTAAAGCTGAAAATAATTGACCATCAAATTCTTCATAGAATGCCACATAACCATATATTGAAATTATTATCGGAATAATAGAACCTATAGCTCCAATAATCATACCTTCTATAACAAATGGTATTTTTATGGTTAAATTACTAGCTCCTACTAATCGCATAATTGATATTTCTCGTTTACGAGAGAATATGGTTAGTTTAATAGTATTAACAATTAAGAAGACAGTAACTACTATTAATATAGCTACAATAACAATAGTAATTCTTTCCACTAATCTAAAAGCTCCTATTAATCTTTCCACCATTTCTTCACCATAGTCTACTACTTCAACTTTATCAATTTTTCTTATTTGATCAGCAGTTTCTCCAATATCTTCAATTCTTTCAACTTTGATTAAATAACTATCCCTTAGTGGATTATCTTCTTCTGGCCAAGTTTCCATAGTTGCTTCAAATATTTCTGATTCAGCCATCATTTCTTTTTTTGATTCTTCTTTCGTCTTAATCTTTATTGATTCAACATTGTCAAAATTAGCAATTTCTTTTTGAATACTTTCAAGTTCTTCTTTTGTTGTATCTTGTTCTAGAAAAACAACAACAGTTACATCTTTTTTTATAGTTCTAGCAAAATTATCTACATTAAATGAAATTATTAGTGATAGTCCTACCACAATTAATGTAATACTGATACATGAGATAGAAGCAATAGATAATGAAAAATTTCTTGTTACACTTTTAAATGCATCACGTACATTTCTTCCAAACATTCTAAACAATTTCATTATCGTAAGTTCCTTTCTCGTAATCTTTTACTAATCTTCCATCTTTTAACGCTATTACATGCTTCTTCATCTCATTTACTATTTCTCTATCATGGGTGGCCATAATAATAGTTGTTCCAACTTCCTTATTGATATTATCAAGAACTTTTACTATTTCCCTACTCATATCTGGATCAAGATTTCCTGTTGGTTCATCACAAATTAGAAGTTTTGGATTATTAACTATAGCACGTGCTATTGCAACACGTTGTTGCTCTCCTCCAGACAACTCGGTAGGGTAAGTTCTAGTTTTAGCCTTTAATCCTACTAAATCTATAGCTTTTAAAGTTTTGGTTTTTATTTCATCTTTTTTAGCACCAATTACTTCTAAGGCAAATGCTACATTTTCATATACTGTTAATTTTGGTAACAATCTATAATCTTGGAATACTATTCCTAATTTTCTTCTTAGTTTATATACTTTGCTATTTCGTAATCTAGCAACATTCAACCCACCTAGAATTATCTCTCCAGACGTTGGTCTTTCTTCTCGGTACAACATCTTAATTAAAGTTGACTTTCCACTTCCTGAACCACCTATTACA
Source organism: uncultured Bacilli bacterium (assembly GCA_944332575.1). GTDB lineage: Bacteria > Bacillota_I > Bacilli_A > RF39 > UBA660 > RGIG3091. Next base: position 25,683 of record CALVKH010000003.1, read on the forward strand.
AAAACGAAGTCACCTTTTTTTATTTTTAACGACAGATCATAGATTGCCGTAACGCCATTTTTATATACTTTATTAACATGTTTAATATTAATTAAATCCATTTTTACCTCCTTTTTATTGTCGATACAATTTTATTATAACATAAATTCGACAAATTTCATTGGAAAATTTAGGCACCATTTGACATTTGATACGAATCAGTGACAACAAAGAAGGCATTTTTGTCAATCTGTTTTATTCCTTCTGATACTTTGAAGTACTCTTTAGTAGGAATCACAGTCATTAACGCTTGACTTTTACTATTTAAATATCCTTTTACAACATCAAATTTAGTAACTCCATGTCCTATTTCATTCAATAAGTACTCTTTAACCTCTTCCTCTTTAGTCGTAATAATATAGAATATTTTATTATTAGAAATTCCAAGTAAAACACGATCAATCATAATTCCACTTATAAACAAAACAATAATAGCATAAAGAATTGTCTCAACCCCGTAAAATATACCCCCTAGTACTACTATTATCATATTTATAAAAAAGGTACTTTTACTAAGTGGAAAATGAAGCTTTTCAAAAAGCATTTGATTGATTAATGATATTCCTCCATTACTAAATCCCATTTTATATATGATTCCTGATGTCCAACCATTTATAAGTCCTATAAATAAACTTATTAAAATCATATCATTATTGTTGATATCTATTATAGTAGTTATTCCAGAAGTTAATTCGACAAAAACAGGATATACAAAAGTTGAAATTACTGAGCCGCTTGATTTTTCAACTCCTAAAATCAAAAATGAAAGAATCAAAACAATAGTTGAAAAAATAAGAATAAATATAGCAGGAGATATTCCAAACGCAGTTTCAATTAAAATTGATAATCCATTAGCACCACCTGATACTATCTTAGCAGGATATATCAACAAATTATAGCATATTGCAGATATAAATAATGCTAGAATAAGATAACCATAACGTTTAATTAAATGTTTTTCTTCAATTACATCTATAATTTTATTAAGCATTTTACTCACCACCATACACTTCATAGGCATCCGTAACTACAAAAAACGCTTTATCATCAATTAATGATATTCCTTCTTTTAATTTAAAATATTCTTTGGTAGGGATTACACAAAACAGAACTTTTTGTTTCTTGTTTTCATATCCACCTCGTGCTTCAAAAATAGTTACACCATGGCTTAATTTGTCTAAAACAAATTCTTTAACTTCGTTATCTTTTTCAGTTACTATATAAAATGCTTTAGAATCAGATATTCCAAGTAAAACACGATCAGTTAAAACGCTAATAATATATAAAACAATTAAAGCATACATAAAATTATTGATACCAAACACAAAAGTTCCGCTTAATAAGATTAACCCATCACTCATCATAATAGCTTTGCCAATACTTACTTTACAATATTTGGAAACAATTTGATTAACAATATCTGTACCCCCATTAGTAAATCCTGCCTTATAGATAAGTCCAGCGCCAATTCCAGATACTACTCCACCAAAAATAGCAGATAACAACATTTGAGAAGTATCAATATCTAAATATAATCTTATATTACTAGTCAAATCAACCATAACTGGAAATAACAGTGACCCCATAATAGAACCCGCCGTTTTTTCTTTTCCCAATGTAAAATAACTAACTATTAATAGCAACACAGATATTATCATGATAGTTGGAGAAGGTTCAAATCCAAACAATTCCTGTAAGATAATAGAAATCCCGCTAACTCCACCATATACAAAATTATTTGGTAAAATAAACAAATTAAATGCGAGAGCAAAAATAAAGCTTCCTAATAGCAATTGCAAATATCGTTTCCAACGAAATTTCTTATAAATCTGTTTAACAATATTTTTTGATTTTTCTTTTTTCATAATCTTATCCCCTTTAAATTTGCTTCTATAAACTCATCAATTTCTCCATCTAAAACTTTATCCACATTGCTTGTTTCATATCCAGTTCTATGATCTTTTACCATAGAGTATGGATGCATAACATAACTTCTTATTTGTGAACCAAATTCAATATTTTTTTGTTCTCCACGCAATGCACTTAATTCATTATTTTGCCTTTCTATTTCTAATAATTTTAGTTTGTTTTTCAACATTTCCATCGCTTTTTCTCTATTTTGAATTTGACTCCTTTGATTTTGACAAGTTACTACAATCTTAGTAGGTAGATGTGTAATTCTAACTGCACTATCTGTAGTATTTACATGCTGTCCCCCTGCTCCACTAGATCTATATACATCTATTTTTAAATCTCTCTCATTGATTTCTATATCTAAAGTATTGTCAAATTCTGGTATAACATCAACTGAAGCAAAAGATGTATGACGCTTATTATTGGAATCAAACGGTGATAGTCTAACTAATCTATGAATACCTTTTTCATTTTTTAAATAACCATAACTATTTTTACCCTTCACTAACAAGTAAACACTCTTGATTCCTACTTCTTCTCCTTCTTGGTAATCCAAAACTTCGACTTTATATTTTTTTCTTTCACACCATCTTAAATACATTCTGTAAAGCATATTAGCCCAATCGCAAGCTTCAGTTCCACCAGCACCCGAATGTATTTCTAAAATACAGTCATTCTTATCATAAGGTCCACTTAAAAGAAGATTAACTTCTAAATTACTAACTGTTTTAGTTATATCATCAATTTCATCTTCTATTATTTTTAACATTTCATTATCGCTTTCAATACTATCAATTAATAAAATATCATCATCTATTTGATTTTTTACTTTTTTTATTGTGTCTGTAATTTGCTTCAGACTATTTAATTCATCAATAGTAGATTCTGCTTTATTTTTATCACTCCAAAAATCCTCTTTACTCATTTCTTTTTCTAAAGATGAAACTTTTTCCTGTTTAGAATCTATGTCAAAGAGACCTCCATAAACTAGATATTTTTTGACTATTTATTTGCAAACTTTTTTTTAATTCATTAAAATCCATAATTTGATCTCCTCTCAACTTATCTTAATAAAATTATAACATAAAAAAAGAAATCAATATATATTAATATATTGATCGGATATTAAATTTATTTTTCCCTAATAGTAATTCGTCTATTATAATGTTGTCAACCTTTGTCCTTATTATTTTATCAATCTTTCTAGCACCATATTCATCAAATTTACTTTCATCAATTATCTGATCAATTACTTTATTACTTATATGAATATCAATATTATTCTTCTTAAATTTCTCTTTTAATTTTTTTAATTTTTGGACTACAATATTTAAAATATCTTCCCTATCCAATTTATTAAAAATAATTACATCATCTATTCTATTCATTATTTCTGGGCTTAAAAAATCTTTTAATTTAGACTCCACTATATTGTTATTTGATTTATGAAAACCTATTGTATTTCTATTAAACCCTATATTAGAAGTCATAATAATAATATTATGATCAAGTCTTATGTTATTACCTTTTGAATCTTTAATTCTTCCTTCATCTAATATTTGTAGAAATAAATTTATTACTGACGGATGCGCTTTTTCTATTTCATCTACTAAAATAACAGAATAAGGTTTGTTTTTTATTTCTTCCACTACTGTATTTTTATTTGAATAACCTACATATCCAGGAGGAGAACCTATTATTTTGCTTATTGTATGTTCTTCTTTATATTCACTCATATCTAAAGTAATTAAATTATTACTGCCAACCAATAATTTGCTAAATTCTTTTACTAATAAGGTTTTCCCTACACCAGTAGGGCCGGCAAACAATAAAGATACGGGTTTGTTTTCTTCTTTAAATCCTAATTTAATTCTTTTACTTATTTGATATAGTTTATCAATTGCTTCATCCTGACCTTTTATTTTATTTTGCATTTCTTTTTTTAATTTTAAAATATTCTTAAAATCGTCTTGTTCTAACTCATAAACAGGAATTCTAGTCTTTAAACTAATTACCTCCGCAATAGTTTTAGTAGTTACTACTTTTGAAGTTTTATTTTTTAATCTTTTCTCTTCTAATTTATTTATTTTTGTCTCCAGTTGATTTTCATTTTTTCTCAAAATAGCAGCATTATTAAAATCCTGTTCAATAATAGCTTTATTTTTCTTTTCTATGATATTTCTTAATTCCTCTCTAAGTGTCTTTAAGTTAGTAACATTTTTATCTTTAGCTACAGAAACTTTAGCTGCAGCTTCATCTAAAATATCAATAGCTTTATCTGGTTGCTTTCTATTATAAATATAACGATCAGATAATTTAACAATGGTTTCAATTACTTCATCGGATATTAAAACATTATGATATTTTTCATATATAGGCCTTAGTTTTAGTAAAATATCTTTCGTTTTATCAGGATTTGGTTCTTCTATCATAATAGTTTGAAATCTTCTTGCTAGAGCTCTATCTTCTTCAATATATTTTTTGTATTCTTCAATAGTTGTAGCACCTATTATTTTTATTTTTCCTCTTGCCAAAATTGGTTTTAATATATTGGAAGCATCAATTGCCCCTTCAGCTCCACCAGCTCCTACTAATGTATGCATTTCATCAATAAAAATAATAACATTATTATCGCTTTCTAGCTCTTTTAACATTTTAGTAATTCTTTCTTCAAATTCTCCACGATATTTAGTTCCAGCTACTAAACTAGACATGGAAACGGATACCATTCGTTTATTTTTTAATTGATTTGGCACTAATCCCTGAACTATTCTTCTACTTAACTCTTCCACAATTGCTGTTTTTCCTACTCCTGCTTCACCAATTAATAAAGGATTATTCTTAGTTCTTCTACACAAAATTTCAATTAAACGTTCTATTTCATTATTTCTTCCTATTACTGGATCTATTTCATCTTGGCGAACTTTTTTATTTAAATCATATCCATATTCATCAATCATTAACTTCTTCTTAGATTTTATTTTTTTGCCAGCACTTTTTACATTGAATTCTTCCATAATGCTATCAAAATCAATATTCATAGCTAACATAATTCTAATAGCGATTCCTTCACCTTCATGAATTAAAGAAGAAAAAAGCATTTCTACTGTGACTTCTGATTTTTCTTCCTTTGATTCAATCATGGCATCTTCTATTACTTTTTTTAATAAAGGTGTATACAAATACCATTCTGTAGCTTCTGTCCCTATTCCTATTACATTAATTATCTCTTTTCTAAAACTATTATAATCTAAATTATACTCTTTTAATTTCTTAGCAATGTTACTATTTTTGTTTTTTAATATCGCTAATAATAAATGTTCACTTCCTACATATGGATGTTTTAAATCACTCATTTCCTTTTTTGCACTAACTAATACTTTACGAGCTTCTTCAGTAAATTTTGAAAACATATAATCACCTTTCATACTATTCTATGTTTATTATGTCTTTTTTTTCAAAAGATAAACAAAAAAAAGAACCGAAGTTCTTTTTATATTAGAATTAATATTGTAAAGATTAATAACAATGCAACTAAAATTTCTAAAATTAACTTCCATGAAGCTTTTAGCCATTGCCAGAAAGAAATATTTAAATAAGATAAAGTTGCAATTAAGACTAAACTAGTAGGTGCTACTAAAGCAGCTAATCCATACATAGCTTGCCAAACAATAGCAATTAATGGATAAGTTGATGTATCACTAATAATTGAAGTTACATATGGTAAAACTGCAGATGCTGTATAGTAAGTTTCAATATTAAAGATACTACTGATAAATGCAACAATACTCATTGTAAATACATTAAATCCACTTGTAGCAGTTAGTATTGGTTCAAATATTGCCAATAATACTGGATGTGTAGCAGTAATTACTAATACAATATAAGCAAAGAAAATTAATAATGCTGGCTTGAAAGCTTTCTTCATACCTTCATAAAAGGCCTTAATAAATTTATTTAAGCTTTTCTTGTATAGTAAAGAAATAAGTCCAGCTCCTAAAGTTACTAAAAGTGTATATTCAATTAAAGTCCATTTTCCAAATGCAACGGTATTATTTTCTCCAAGGATTTTACCAAAAATAGCAAAATCTCCAACTTCAAAGTTCATTACATTTTCATGAATATTATTGAATAATTCTACTCCTAATACTGTATCCCAAGATATTGAAGCTAAAATCATAATTATTAAAATTAAATCAATAATTAAAACAATTGGCCAACTTCTTTTCTTAGAATCTTTAGAAGTAGGTAACTCTAATTCATCATCGTTCTTATCTTCCTTGTTATTTTTATGTTTTTTTGCATAAGACAAGGTATTAAAGATCAATAGTACTAATCCTATTATTAAAATAATTGCTTTAGTTAGTAATTCTGAACTAAAATCTAATCCTAAAATTCCTACAATAACATTGATATTAGTTGCGGATACTGTTGTACCAATTAATCCAACTGCAACAGAACCAATGGTAACTAAAGCAGCGGTTTGCTTATTATATCCCATAAGTAATATAATAGAAATAATTAATGGGAATAAGAATAGTAATCCTGTAGTTATTCCAGCCATAGATGCAATAAGTGCAAATAAAACCATAACAACTATTAGGAAAATATTTTCTTTTCCTTTAAACTTATCTACTATTTTATCAAGTAAATTTCTATATCCATCAATGCTATGTAGAACTCCATAGAATCCACCTATAGCAAGTACATAGAAAATAATACTTCCAAAATAGTAGAATACAACTGGACCCATTGAGAATAATTCAAAAAGTCCAACTTGACTACGAGCTTCTTCCGTTAAACTATATCCAAAATATGTTATAGGAAAAATCCAAGTCAACAAAACTGCTACTATGATTGTTATTCCAATCACTTTGAATAAACTATGCTTTTTCATTTTAACCCTCCCATTTTTAATTATACAATATTTTAATACAAAAACAAGTTTTTATGATAAATTTCACTATTTTTATCAAGAAAAAAAGCAGTTTTTCTGCTTTTATTTATCTAGTGGTCTCATTAATGGAAACATTACTACATCTTTAATATTTTCACTATTAGTAAGTAGTTGAATCAAACGGTCAATTCCCATTCCCCATCCAGAGATAGGAGGCATACCATATTCCATAGCTCCAATATAATCATAATCCATATCCATTGCTTCTTCATCACCCTTAGCCTTTAAACTAGCTTGTTCTAGAAGTCTTTTTTCTTGTTCCATTGGATCCACTAACTCAGAGAATCCATTAACTATTTCGGCTCCATTAATTACTAGTTGAAAACGATCCGTAATATCTGGACGGTCATCATTAGCTCTTGCAAGCGGAGATAAACTAATTGGATGTTCTGTTAAATATACCGGTCCTATCATATGAGGGCGTGCAACCTTTTTATATAAATAGTCAACTAAATTACCAAATCCTAAATTTTCAATTGGAGTTTCACTTTCTAATTCAATTTTTTCATCTATTATTTTTTGTAATAATTTTTCTTTAGTATTATATTCATTGATATCGATATTAGCATATTTTATAATTAATTCTCTAAACGATACAGAAGGCCACTCTCCAGATAAATCTACTTCTTTATCACCTATTTGAATCGTTAGCGTACCATATATTTTCTTAATAATAGACTGCAACATATTTTGAATAAGTTTCATATTATCTTTATAATTATAATATGCTTGATAACATTCGATCATAGTAAAATCTTGTAAGTGAGTAGCATCCATTCCTTCATTTCTAAAGCATCTTGCTACTTCATATACTTTTGGAAAACCTGCTACAACAGCTCTTTTCATATATGTTTCAGGTGCAATTCTTAAATATACATCCAAATCTAGTGCATTATGATGAGATATAAATGGACGTGCTACTGCACCACTTGGTTTGTTATTTAAAATAGGCGTCTCTATTTCATAATAACCTAAATCATCTAAATACCTACGTAACTCTTTAATAAAATTGATTCTTATCAAAAATCTTTTACGAGTATCTTCGTTCATTATTAAATCAACATAACGATTACGATAACATAGTTCAGGATCTGTTAGTCCATGGAACTTTTCTGGAAGAGGTTTTAATGCTTTACCTAAAAATTCAAAGTCCGAAACACGCAATGTTTTTTCTCCAGTATGAGTAGTAAACATTTCACCGTCGGCACCAATAAAATCTCCTACATCAATATTATCTTTAAAAAAGTTATACTTTTCTTCGCCAACTAAATCTATTTTTATAGAAAGTTGTAAGTCACTTTCAATATCTCTTAACTTAATAAAACTTAGTTTTCCCATTTTTCTCATAAAAACAATTCTTCCAGCTACTCTTACACCTTTAGTTTCATCTGGTAATAGACTTGCTTCTTTTAGACTATGAGTAACTTCGTATCGTTCAGGATAAGGGTTACATACTTTTCTTATTTCCTCTACCTTTTCTCTTCTTACTATTTCTTGTTCTGAAAACTCTCTCATCAAAATTCCTCCTTCTATGCTTCTATCACTTTAGTGTTAGCCAAATAATCATGTATACCACGATCTTTCATAAACATCATGATAAGTGTAATAAATATAACGATCATTTGAATATTACTTAATATTGTATTAATGCTCAAATAAGCATGTTTACTAGCAAACAATAGTGCTACTACTAAAATAAAGTTTACTAATACTCCATATGGAAATAAAGAACGACGCAATAATGAATTCATATCAACATTGCTGTCATCGGTTTTTACTACTTGTAACTTTAACCATTTCTTTCCAAGGGTTTGACCATTATTATATGCTTGAAATACAACAAAGTAAAGTAAATATACAACAATTCCTGCAATTGAAGAAATATATGTTGCCTTCATTATGTCATAACTAATATCTTCGCTTTCCTCTAAAAATTCGTCAACAGTTAATTCCCCAGAAGTATAACTTTCTATAGATGTTGTTAATCTTGTATTCAATTCTTCTACATCTCCAAATGTAGGAATAAAAAGATTAACAACTAACATAGCAAAAAACAAAATGACACAATCGATTATATAAGCTAAAATTCTTTTAAAAAATATTTTTTTCATTTATTCTCCTCCATGTACTTTCTATATTCATTTAATATATTAATTATATCATTAATTTTCTTGGTTAGATATATTTTATTTTTTATTTCATTAGATCCTTTTAATCCTTTAAAATACCACGCAATATGATTTCTTATTTCTAATACTACTACCCTTTCATCTTTTGTTTCTTGTAAATACTTTAAATGTTTTAAACACATATCTATTTTTTCAATAGGTGAAACTTCTTGTGGTAATGATCCGTTATTTAAATAATTACATATATCTCTAATTAACCATGGATTTCCTAATACAGCTCTACCTATCATTATTGCATCGCAGTTAGTTTCTTCTAACATTCTTTTAGCGTCATAAACATCTCTAATATCTCCGTTTCCTATCACTGGAATATTTACGTTTTCCTTTACTTTTTTTATAATACTCCAATCGGCTTTACCAGAATATCCCTGGCTTCTAGTTCTAGGATGAACACAAATAGCACTAGCTCCTGCCTCTTCACATATTTTAGCTACTTCTACAGCATTAATATGTTCAAAGTCCCAGCCACTTCTTATCTTAACAGTAACCGGAATAGGTACTGCTTCTACTACAGCTTTTACTATTTCTTTTATCTTCTCAGGATTTTTTAATAAAGCAGAACCAGCTTGGGCTCTTAATGCAACTTTTGGGACAGGACACCCCATATTTATATCTATAATATCAGGATGCATATTTTCATATATGTATTTTGCTGCTATTACAAATGATTCTTTATCGCTACCAAATATTTGTTGTACAATTGGTCTTTCTTCTTCGGTCATTTTAAGCATATCTATTGTTTTCTGGTTATTATAAAAAATTGCTTTGTCACTAACCATTTCTGCATATATTAATCCTACTCCCATTTCTTTTGCAATTCTTCTAAAACTTGAATTGCAAATTCCAGCCATAGGCGCTAAAACTACTTGGTTTTCTATGCATACATTACCTATTTTCCACATAAAATCACCTGCTAATGATTATAACATTGAAAATAACATAATACAACATAATAAAAGAACTTAAAGCTTCTTAAGTTCTTCTATAATTTCTTCTTTAGTCATTTTGGTATAGCCTTTGATTCCTTTTTCTTTAGCTATCATTCTAAGTTCGGTCATACTATATGAGTCATAGTCTACCTCTTCTTTTGGCATTTCTTTATGTTCAACCAAATACTCGATTTGTTCTTGTGTTAATGTTTCGTATTCTAATAAAGCTTCGGCGATAAGTTTTACTAAATCTTTATTTTCTTTTAATATCTCTTTTGCTTTCTTATAGCACTCATCAATAATCTTGCGCATTTCTAAATCTATTTCATGTGCTACTTCATTAGAAAAATTACGACTTTTATTATAATCTCTTCCTAAGAATACTCCGCCCTCTTGTTGTTCTAATTGAACTGGTCCTAAATCACTCATACCATATTCAGTTACCATACTTCTTGCAATCTTAGTAGCTTTTTCGAAGTCATTATGAGCACCAGTTGTGATTTCTCCAAAATTAAGTTCTTCTGATACACGTCCTCCTAGTAAACCAGTAATTCTCTCAAGCAATTCCTTTTTAGTAGAAGTGTATTTTTCTTCTTTTGGAATCATCATTGCATATCCACCGGCATAACTTCTAGGAATTATTGTTACTTTTTGAACATCGTTTGCATCATCTAATTTTAATCCTAATACAACATGCCCTGCTTCATGATATGCAACCATTTTCTTTTCAGCTTCTGTATATTTTTTGCTTACTTTAGCAGGTCCCATTAAAACACGATCAGTAGCTTCATCAATTTCACTCATAGTAATCATATCTTTATTTCTTCTAACAGCAAGTAATGCAGCTTCATTTAATAAGTTCTCTAGATCTGCACCACTAAATCCTGGAGTTCTTTTGGCTAAATTGTGTAATGTTACAGTAGGTGCTAAAACTTTATTTCTAGCATGAACTTGTAATATTTCTTCTCTACCTTTAATATCAGGTAAGTTTACTGTTACTTGTCTATCAAAACGACCAGGTCTAAGAAGGGCAGGATCCAATACATCAGCACGGTTAGTAGCTGCAATAATGATAATTCCCTCGTTTGCACCGAATCCATCCATTTCAGTTAATAATTGGTTTAAAGTTTGCTCTCGTTCATCATGCCCTCCACCAAGACCTGTACCTCTTTGGCGACCAACAGCATCTATTTCGTCAATGAAAATTAAACATGGCGCATTATGTTTTGCTTGTTTAAACATATCTCTTACACGTGATGCACCAACACCTACAAACAATTCAACAAAGTCAGATCCGCTTATATAATAGAACGGAACATTTGCTTCTCCAGCTACCGCTTTAGCTAATAATGTTTTACCTGTTCCTGGAGGTCCTACTAATAAAACTCCTTTCGGAATTCTAGCTCCTAATTTTTGGAAACGTTTAGGATTTTTTAAGAAATCAATTAATTCGCGAACTTCTTCTTTTTCCTCTTTTAATCCAGCAACATCTTTAAAAGTCACTTTGTTTTTTTCATCATTTAACTTGGCCTTACTTTTACCAAAATCCATTGATTTACCAGCATTTCCCATTTGTCTTGAAAATAACCAAAATGCTCCACCAATTAAAATTACCATCGGTAATACATTTACTAAAATAAGTAAAAATGAACTAGATTCAGGATCAGCAACTGCTTCAACTTTGAATCCTAACTCTTCCTCACTAGATATAATTCTTTTAATTACTTCATCAGATAAAGGCGCTTTTACATAGAATGTTTCATTCTCATCATATCCTTTTATTTTACCAGTAATTTCATATATCTTAGCTCTTTCTCTCGGTACTATTTCTAACTCTGTAATATTTTCTTTATTTAATTCGTTGATAAATTGATCGTATGTAAAAGTATTTACTTTGACATTAACTACATTGAAAATATAAAATACAACTAATATTATTAATATTAAAAATACATACGGCAATAATCCTCTTTTTATGTTCTTTCTATTCATAAAATCCTCCTTGTTAATTATATTTTAATATTATATCATAAGTTTCATATTTTTGCTTAGAAAATTTAGACTTTTTTATTCCAGGAATCCAAAGAATATTTCCTTTGCTATCTACTACTACGGGCCACTCATCTCTTAACGCTTTTGAAACTTTAGCATCTATAAATATATCTTTTAATTTTTTGGTACCATTTACTTTTTTTAATTTCATTTTATCGCCTAGACGCCTAGTTCTGACATATAAAGGTAAAGTTATTTCCTCAGATAATAATCGACAAACATTATTATCATTTTTACTTTCTTCTTTAACTATCTTTATGTAATGATTATTTGGAAGATCAACTCGTTCACTGATTTCTATTTCATAATCATTTATATATTCTATCTCTTGAACAATTTTTAATGCATTATATTCCTTAAGCGCTTTATAATTACCAGGTAGACTAATGATACCATTAGGACGTTTAGATTTCATTAAATTAATAATAGATAAAACATGGGTCATATTAATTTGATTTAAATCATCATTGTACTTTTCTTCCAAAATATAAAACACAATTTTTTTTTGGATTAAATCATCTTCTTCCATAAATTTATCTATATTGATAATATCATTATCATAAATTTGTTTTATTTTCCTTTTTAATTCTTTATTAATATAATTATTATATTCTATTAATGTATCGCTAAATTTTATAAACTTTTCATGAACCATTGGATCTTCTTTCTTTAAAAAAGGTAATATTTCCATACGATATCTATTCCTTGTATATTTATCTTTAAAATTGGAACTATCAAGTACAAAAGGAATTTCATTTTGTTTATCAAACATTAAAAGATCATCTTTAGTAACAAAAACTAGTGGTCTTACTATAGTATAAGTATCTTTCTCTATCTTTTTTTCAAAGCCAGAATATCCTTTTAAAGTAGATCCCCTTACTATTCTCATAAGTATAGTTTCAATTAAGTCATCACCATGATGAGCAGTCATAAGATAATTTGCTTGATATTTTTTTACAAGGTCATCAAAAAATTGATATCTTATTTTTCTTGCTTCATTGTGAAAATTATCATCCCCATATTTTTCAATAGTCATCGCTTCAAATGCAATATTATTTTGTTCGCAGTATTCTTTTAAGAATTGTTCTTCTGCCTTACTTTCTTTTCTAATATTATGATTAACATGGGCACATATCAATGATAAATTTATTTTTTTTCTTATTTCTTGTAAAACATACAATAAAGCCATTGAATCAGGGCCACCAGAACATCCGATTACAACTATATCATTATCATGTAATTTTATTTCATTAACTAAATAATCAAAAACTCTATCCAATATGATCACCACCTAACATTTTAACCAAAATAATAATATTTAGCAATATATTATTCTATCACATCAAGAAAAAAAGAGCATTATTTTTCGCTCTCTTCAGGAATTCTTATAATATATTCGCCGTTTTTAGAATAAAAGTATTTTTCTCTTAAATATCTAGCTATATATTCTGGATCTTGCAATCGTTCTACATCAATAGTTAATTCTTCTTCTTCTTCTTTTAATGCTAAAATTTTGTCCTCTAATTCTTGTTTTTCTTTGTATTTGTCATAAATATTTATCCATACTTTGGTAATCGTAGTCAAAATACCTCCAATGATAAAAAGGCAAGCTATTCCAAAGACAATTACTCTAAACGTTTGTTTTTTCGCTTTTTTACGTATCATTTTATTACTAGCCATTTTATCACCTACCTATCCTATTTAACTATATCATTAGTAGCAAAATAGTCAAGTTATTTAACTATGTTAATTGCTGTATTTACATAATTTATGTAAATTTAAGGTAATTGATAAGTTAAGCAAGCACTACCTTTACAATACGCTGAAGCTCCAAAGTAATAATTACTGTTTTTTATACAATTCTCTGCTTTTGTTGTATTTTTTATATTAGATTCAGTTGAAGATATATTAAAAATTGTTAATAAATTCTCTGTTTGATTTCCAGCATAGTCCGTTGCATAATATTGAGTCACACCAATATTGTATCCTGTACAACCAGAGTAACGAGAAGCAGTAGCACCATGAGTACCACTTCCATTTACGTCTGATTGTGAAGTAAGTCCCCAACTATGATGGTTTTTCAAAGCATCATATGTTCCAGCTCCAAATCTATGTTTAGAATCATTCCAATTTATTCTGCTTATACTATCAGCATTTGTATAATGTGAAACTGAATATGTACCTTGTCCGTCCCATATTTTAAATTCATAACAAGTAATATTCTCTCTTTTGTTATATAACGCTGAACTTCCCTGTCCTCCTTTAGCAGTAGGATAAATTTTTGTTCCGTTTTCTAATTCACAATATAAATTATAAATAGTCTGATAATCTTGTCCATTAGTTGTATTATACAGTTGCCACATTCTATCTATATCTAGAGCTGGTGTATACGGTGCAGTATTATCTCTTTTTACTGTTATTCTACATGTAGCAGTATTACCTGCATTGTCCCTTACATATCCTGTATATGAACTTCCTGTTGTATCTGATGATAATGTTCTTGTTGCTCCATTGGTATAACTTCCTACTCCTGCTACATCTACTCCACTTTTTACACTACCATTATCACTACTACTTGCTATAGAAATTGTTACCGTTCCTTTATACCATCCATTATTTCCTTGTGTTCCGCTTGCTTTTAACGTACAACTTGGATCCGTCTTATCTATACGAATATAAGTAGATTTTACTGTGCAATTTCCTGCTTTATCACATACTCTTAAATATGCTAATTGATTTCTTTCAGATGAAAATGTTGTCGTCGTAAATCTTGTCGTTGCTGTACCTGCATATTTTGTAAAACTTCTATTATCGTAACTATATGCATAACTATCTAGTCCTGACCAACTATCACTTCCTGTTAATGTTAACCTAAATGATTCGTTTGTCCAATTTCCACCTGTCGGATTGCTTATGCTTAATGTTGGAGCCGTCTTATCTATACGAATATAAGTAGATTTTACTGTGCAATTTCCTGCTTTATCACATACTCTTAAATATGCTAATTGATTTCTTTCGGCTGAAAATAATGTTGTCGTAAATCTTGTCGTTGCTGTACCTGCATATTTTGTAAAATTATTATTATCATAACTATATGCATAACTATCTAGTCCTGACCCACTATCACTTCCTGTTAATGTTAAACTAAATGATTCATTTGTCCAGTTTCCACTCGTCGGATTACTAATACTTAATGTTGGAGCCGTCTTATCTATTTTATTAATAGTGAAACTTATTCCATCTGATACATTCCCTACTTTATCTTTGATTCTTATTACTCCACTGGTATTACCACTATAACTTTTGATCTCTTCTTCTTGATAACTTACTCCATTATTATAACTATATCCTTCTATCCCTGTTATTCTATCTTCCGCTTTTATATATACACTTACATCTTTATTCGTCCATACACTTGTTACAGTCTCTTCTTTTAATACTTCTACTTTCTCTATACTGCTTATTACACTACTGCTCCCTATATATATTGCTAACTCTTCATATTCCCCTTCTTCTATCTCTATTATTGCTCTATCTCTTCCTCTTACTATTCCTCCCCCTGTTTTTATATTTTTATCTGTTTCATCATATACATAACTTGTATAACTTCCTGTTACATTCTTATTAAAGTATATGATTAGTCCTTTTACTTCTCCATACTTATCTATATTGTTTATCGTTAATCTTGTCCCACTTTTTGTACTATCTTCTTTTGGATATATCTCATACCCCATATTTACTTCACCTTCTGGGGCACTATCATCTACTTTTACTTCTACACTACAGTATCCTTCATTCCCTACTTCATCTTTTACATATCCAAATACTGTTACTATTCCATTCCTTACCTCATATTCTTCTTTTCCATTATA
>CALVKH010000004.1 GCA_944332575.1 uncultured Bacilli bacterium
TTAGATAAAAATTATAAAAAAGAAGAAATATTAAATAAAAAACCAATTGTATTATCTACTTCAACTTCAAAAAAAATTGATGTTGATACTGTTCGTGAAAAAGCATACGGTGATTTAGCTAGTGATATTACAGCATCTATGCAAGAAGAAGTAAAAGTTGACGATAAAAAAGAGGATGAAGACACCGAAAAAGAAAATACTTTCTATGATTTAAATATTGGCTCTCCAGCGGTAGAAAAAGTAACAGTTGGAGATGCTGAGGAATATTTTAATGATTTAGGGTTAGAATATAATGTAGATTACAAAGATAATAGTATTGAAAAAGCAACTGGTCGAAGAACTTCTAAATTGGACAAGCAAACAAGTGATGAAGAAGATACATCACTAGAAAATAATTTGTTTGATTTAATTGAATCAATGTATGAGGATAAGGAGGAATAGTTGTGGAAATGTTAGGTGAAGTATTACCTATATTAGTGTACTTTTTAGGTTCTATTTTATTAGTAGTACTAATAATATTAGGTATAAAACTAATTCAAACAGTTGATAGAGCTAATAGTATACTAGATGATCTAGAAGAGAAAGCAAAATCATTAAATGGCTTCTTCAATGTTATTGATAGCTTTTCAAACACAATAGCAGTAGTTGGAGATAGAATCATTGACGGTTTTACCGGTTTAATTTCTAGTTTCTTTCATAAAAGAAAGAAGAAAAAAGAAGAAGAGGAGATGGATGAATATGAGTAAAGACAAAAAGAAAAAAGGTTGGGGTAAATTTTTAGCAGGAGCTGCCATTGGTGCAGGATTAGGAATTTTATTTGCACCTAAAAAAGGTAGTGAAACAAGACGTGAATTAAAAGAAAAACTAGATGAATTAGCTAACAAAGTAAAAGGTATCGATATGGATGATGTAAAAGAATCAATCGAACTAAAAATTGAAGAGATCAAAATGGAACTTGCTGATCTTGATAAAGAAAAGGTTTTAAAAATTGCTAAAGAAAAAGGGAATGCTTTAAAAAAGAAAAGTGAAGAACTAGTTAATTTAGCTATTGAAAAAGGAACTCCTGTTTTACAAAAAGCTGCTGAAGAAGTAAGAGAAAAAACAATTGCAGTAGTTAAAGAAGTATTAAACAAACTAGAGAAAAAAGATAAATAAGAGTTGTATAAACTCTTTTTTTATGTTAAAATTCTAAATATAAATGGCAATGAAGAATTCTAGTAGTTATCTATTAACTAATATAGAGAATTAGTGGCAGGTGAAAACTAATAGTAATAGAATAACGAAATACAAGTTTGGAGTCATATAGGTTACGCTTTATAGTACTTGAGTGCATAGTTTTACTATGAATTAAGGTGGTACCACGGAAATTTCGTCCTTATTTATTAAGGGCTTTTTTTATTGTAAGGAGGATGTATGGAAATTAATAAGTATATTGATCATACCAATTTAAAAGCATATGCTTCTAAAGAAGATATTGAAACCTTATGTAAGGAAGCTAAAAAATATAATTTTGCTTCAGTTTGTGTTAATCCTTATTATGTAAGTTATGCTTATGAATTATTAAAAAACATTGATGTAAAAGTATGTACCGTAATAGGATTCCCTTTAGGGCAAAACACTACTTTTATAAAAGCTTCTGAAGCAAGAGATGCTATCAATAATGGAGCAGATGAAATAGATATGGTTATAAACATTGCAGCATTAAAGAATCAAGATTATGATTATGTTAAAGAAGAAATAAAAAGTATTAAAGAAGTAGTTAATGATAAAATCTTAAAAGTAATAATTGAGACATGTTATTTAACCAAAGAAGAAATTATTAAAATGACTAAAATATGTAATGAAGTAGAAGTTGATTTCATTAAAACTTCTACTGGATTTGGTCCTAATGGAGCTAAAATAGAAGATATAGATATTATCAATGAATATAAAAGTAATAACTTGCAAATAAAAGCAAGTGGCGGAATAAAAAATTATCAAGATGCACTATCTTTTATAAACAAAGGAGTAATGCGTATTGGTACTAGTAATGGAGTAAAGATAATGGAAGGTGATAAAGAATGAAATTATATGAAGATTTAATGTGGAGAGGACTAATTAAAGATATTTCTAGTCCAGAATTAGAAGAAAAATTAAATAACGAGAAATTAACTTTTTATTGGGGAACGGATCCTACTGCAGATAGTTTGCATTTAGGTCATTATTCTTCTTTGGTAACAGCGAAACGTTTAGCTATATATGGTCATCATCCAATTCTTTTAGTAGGGGGAGCTACTGGATTAATTGGTGATCCTAGACCAACTGCAGAACGTGAAATCATAAGTAAAGATACTGTTTTAAAGAATCTAGAAGGAATAAGTAAACAAGTAAATGATATTTTTGATGGTAAAGCGGAAGTTGTTAATAACTATGATTGGACGAAAGATGTAAGTTTCTTAGATTTCTTACGTGATGTTGGTAAATATATTAATGTTAATTATATGTTAGATAAAGATATTATTCGAAGAAGATTAGACACAGGGATTACTTTTGCAGAGTTTGCTTATACTCTTATCCAAGGGAATGATTTCTTACATTTATTCAAAGAAAAGAATTGTATACTTCAAGTAGAAGGATCTGATCAATGGGGAAATATTACAACTGGTATTGATCTTATTAGAAAAAAATTAGATAAAACAGCATATGGATTTACAATGCCACTAATATTAGATAAGTTTGGTAATAAATTTGGTAAGAGTGAAGGAAATGCTTTATGGTTAGATAAAAATAAAACTTCTTCTTATGAATTATATCAATACTTAATTAATACTGATGATGAAATGGTGATTCATTATTTAAAAGTATTTACTTTCTTATCTAGGGAAGAAATAGAAAAATTAGAGGTTATTCATAAAAATAATCCTGAATTAAGAGAGGCTCAACAAGCTTTAGCTAGAGAAATCATTACTGATTTACATGGTAAAGAAGAATATGATAAAGCTAGAAAAATAAGCGAATCTTTATTTACTGGTAATATTAAAGAATTAAATGCCTCTGAAATAGAAATCGGTTTTAAAGGTGTTCCAACATTTGAACTTAAAGAAGAATCTACATTAATTGATACTTTAGTAAATAACAAAATTGCTTCAAGTAAAAGAGAAGCAAGAGAATTTATAACTAATGGTGCTATTAGTGTTAATGGAGAAATAATAAAAGATGAAGGTTATATAATTAATAGTAATATTGCTATTGATAATAAGTTTATTGTTTTAAGAAGAGGTAAAAAGAAATATTATTTAATTAAGTTAGCATAATAAAAGAAACCAGGATAACATCCCGGTTTCTTTATTTTTATCTGTTATAGAATTCAACGATTAATGATTCATCAATATCAGCATTTAATTCGCGTCTTTCAGGTAATCTTACATAAGTTCCAGAAAGCTTGTTTTCGTCGAATGTTACAAATTCAACTCTATTCGTTACTTTTTCTAATGCTTCTTTAATTACTTTCATATCTTTAGAAGAATCTTTAACTGCAATTGTTGAACCTGGCTTAACTCTAAATGATGGAATGTCAACTTTTTTACCATCAACAGTAATATGACCATGGTTTACTAATTGTCTTGCCCCACGTCTAGTAGATGCTAACCCTAGACGATATACTAAGTTATCAAGTCTAGATTCAAGTAATCTTAAGAAGTTTTCACCATGGATACCTTTCATTTTACCAGCTTCATCAAATGTTTTTCTAAATTGTTTTTCATTTAGACCGTACATAAATCTAACTTTTTGTTTTTCTTTTAATTGAACACCATAGTTAGATGGTTTTCCTTTTCTAGCAGCACCATGTTGACCAGGTCCGTATGGACGTCTAGCAATATCTTTACCGTTTTCTAGAATTGAGAAACCAACACGACGAGCTTTTTTGTAACTAGGCCCTGTGTATCTTGCCATTATTTACCTCCTTTATTTATTTACATAAACTCTGGACGATATCTTTTATCAATAACTAGGGAGTTTATTTTAATACTTTCATCTAACAGCCAGATTACTTATAAACTTAATAAACACGTTAATTATCATAAAAGATGCGCTGTTCATTGAATATGCAGTAATAATTATATATAAAAATATCATAATAGTCAATCGTTTTTGAAATTATTTTCTTATATAAATTGTTATTTTAGTCTACTCTAAATTGATTTTTTTTGTTATAATCTTTATGAAAGGGTAGTGTGATTATGTTTGTTAGTATTCTTTTGTGGGTTGTTGGTGGAATATTAATTTTATTTGGAATTATTAAAACATTGATATATATTAATAAGAATAAAGAATTTAAAGGATATAAAATGACTAGAGGTTGTGTTGTAGAACATATATCTAAAGAAGGACATATCAAATTTGATGATGAAGAATTTGGATATGATGCTATTAATTATGATGAAGATGATCAAGCTTTTTTAATTCAAGATGGTATCAATACTCATGCCGGAATGGTTGAATTCATGGTTAAGGATAAAAAATATCGTATCATGGATTCTGTAAATGATACAAATTTAATGCCTATTGGTCAAGAAGTAATGGTAAAGTATAATCCTAAAAAACCAAAAGATGCTTTTATTGTAGAAGATTTTGATGGAATGGTTTTTTATATAGTTGGGATATTTTTACTTTTGGTAGGTACTTTTTTATATTTTTAAGTTAAAGAGGTAAATATACATATTAGAATAGAGGTGCTTATATGGATGGAGTAATACTTATTATTGTTACTTATGCTTTAATAGCCATCATTTTAATTACTATAACAATAGTTGTAATTAAGAAAAAACGTAGCGGTAATTTTAAGCGTACAATTGAACAATTAGATAAAGAGAAAAATATGATCGAAAGTACTCCGATATTATTAGAACTTGCTAAGGTTGAGACTATTATAAAAAATGATAAAATGGAAGAGAAATATAAACAGTGGCAAGAAAGATTTGAGAATATTAAAAACAACCAAATTGCTCATATTACTGATATGATAATTGATCTAGATATTTTTATAGGTAATAAAGATTACACTGGATATCAAGAAAAATTAGCGGATGTAGAAATAGAACTTTCCAAGGCTAGAACGATGATGAATACTTTATTAGATGAAATCAAAGAATTAAATTCTAGCGAAGAGAAATATCGAAGCATAATAACTAAGTTAAAAAGTAAAT
This sequence comes from uncultured Bacilli bacterium, assembly GCA_944332575.1. Taxonomy (GTDB): domain Bacteria; phylum Bacillota_I; class Bacilli_A; order RF39; family UBA660; genus RGIG3091. Next base: position 5,187 of record CALVKH010000004.1, read on the forward strand.
ATCGTGAATTAAATAGTACATTTAATGAAAATAAACAAGAATATGAGGATATAGCAGAAATAGTAGAATTACAGTTTGAAAATATTGAAAAAAGATTTCAAGATTTTGAAGAATCGATGGAAAAAAATGAATATGGAGAAGTAGTGCATATTGTTAAAGCTATTGATAACATGATTGATCACATGTCTATTGTGGTAAGTGAAGTTCCGGATTTAGTGTTATTAGCTGAAAAATTAATTCCTAAACGAATTGAACAAATCAGTGAAACATATCAAGATATGGTTGAGAAAAATTATCCTATTGGTTATATGAACATTGAATACAATGTAGAAGAAGCGCTAAAAAACGTCAATTCAATTGTCGATCGTATTAAAGTTTTAAATCTTGAAGATTGTATGTTTGAATTAAGAACTATGTTAGAATATTTAGATTCCTTATTTAATGAATTTGAAAAAGAGAAAAAATCACGTAAACAATATGAAGAGGAATCTGGTTTATTTAATAAAAAACTAGAAAAAATTAATAATATCGTTTCAGGAATATATGGTCAATTAGATGAAATAAAAAGTATGTATGATTTAACTGATGATGATATACAAGTAATTGATGAAGTAAATAATGCATTACAAGAAATAAATGAAGAATATAAAAAAGACTTAATTGATTTAGAGAAGAAAGAAATTCCTTATTCTAAAATTATTAAAGCGATAGAACATTTAACCATTAAATTATCTAAAGTAGAAAATGATTTGGATATATCATTGAAATCTTTAGGTAATATGTATGAAGACGAAGTAAGAGCTAGAGAACAATTAGATGAAATTCAAGAATTGTTAAATCAATCTAAAGTTAGAATAAGAGGATATAAGTTACCTATTATTGGTAATGAATACTTTGTTCAATTAACGGAAGCTAATGAAGCAATTTTAGAAATAATTAAAGAATTGGAAAAGAAACCTATTTCTATTAGAACTTTAAATACTAGAGTTGATACAGCACGTGACTTGGTTTTAAAACTTTATAACACAACTAACGAGATGATAAAAACAGCACGATTAGTGGAAGATGCTATTATTTATGGTAATCGCTTTAGAAAAGATCATCCAGAAATAAATAGTGGTTTATCTAAAGCAGAAGTATTATTTTATAAGGGTAATTACAAGAAAGCATTAGAAGTATCTTTCAATACTTTGGATACATATGATCCAGGAATAAAAGTGAGGTTGATGCACTCCTATGAAACAGAAAAATAAAAGTGGTCTTGCTTCTATGGAATTATTATTGGTATTAGCTTTTATAATTGTAATTGTAGCAATAGTGGCATGGCTGTTTTTAAGCAATGATAATAATAAACGTAAGTATGAGGTTTTTGCAGAAAATGCTAGAGATTTCTCGGTAAGAGTATCTGAATATCGTGATAGGTATGTAAAATATGATGATGTTATTTATTTAGCTGATTTAGTTAATGATAATTACATAAAAGCTTTTAAGAATCCGTTTGGAGGGAGTACTACTTGTGATTTGTATGAATCCAAAGTAGAAATAATATCTAGCAATAAAAAATATGTAACACTAAGATGTGGGGATTATTTAATTGACAAACAAGAAACCTCTAGTAATGATTACAAAATTTATAAAGTTTCTGATTGGAAAGATAAAGTGAGTAATTCTGAACTAGTACAAAGTGCTAAATTATACAATTATCAGAAAGATGATAAAAATGTCTTACCTAGTTATGTAACAGAGAAGGAACTTATTGATTCATATAATACAAATGAAAATCAAAATATTAAATCTCTTGAAGAAATTGATTTAAAAGAGTTTGCTGTTACTACTAAAACATTTTATAGAACTAAAGAATTAGTTGCAGAAAATCTATAAAAGGGGTATATTGTCCTCTTTTTTTTTGTTATAATGATAATGGTGATAAATATGAGACTGTTTAGTAAAATAAAAAATATGTTTAAACAAGAAGCAAAAACAGATGTTAAAAAAGAAGAAAAAATAGAAATATCTACTGAAAATGAAGAGGTAGAACAAAAAATAGAAGCAAAAGAAGATAACGAAACTAAAAAGAATGTCGAAAGTGTCAAAGTTTATGAGAAAGGTTTAACTAAAAGCCGTGAAAATTTTGTTTCGAAGTTAATTAATTTGACGAATAAGTATCATAAAATTACTGAAGATTACTTTGAAGAATTAGAAGAAATCTTAATTATGGCTGACATAGGAGTTAATACGGTAATGGATTTTATGGATCGTCTTCGTAAAAGAGTAAAACAAGAACACATTGAAGATGTAGCTTCTTTAAATGAAATTATTGTGGATGAGTTATTTATTATTTATGTTAATGATGAAGTAATTGTTAATAAAATAAATTTTGCTAAAGAAAAGCCTACAGTTGTACTTTTTGTTGGGGTAAATGGAGTAGGAAAAACTACGACAATTGCAAAGTTAGCAGAGAAATTAAAACAAGAAGGTAAAAAGGTTATGTTAGTGGCTGGAGATACTTTTAGAGCTGGGGCTACTAAGCAATTAGAAGAATGGGCTAATAGAGTGGATGCTTCTTTTGTGGGAGCTCATGAAGGAGCAGATCCTGCTAGTGTTATCTATGATGGATTAACTCGTGCAAAAGAAGAAAATATAGATGTAGTTCTAATTGATACTGCTGGTCGTCTTCAAAATAAAACTAATCTTATGAATGAATTAGAAAAAATAAATAGAGTTATTGGTAAAGTAATCGAAGGTGCACCACATGAGACTTTATTAGTAATAGATGCTACTACTGGTCAAAATGGTATAAGTCAAGCTAAAAGTTTTAAAGAAATTACTAATATTACAGGAATTGTTCTAACTAAACTAGATGGAACTGCTAAAGGTGGAATTGTATTAGCAATTAAAGAAAATGTTGGTATCCCAGTAAAATATATTGGATTAGGTGAAACTAAAGATGATTTACAAGTATTTGATATAGAAAAATATATTTATGGTTTATTTAAAGATATGATGTAAGAGGTTATTATGGATAAGAGAGTACGATTAAATATGTTATATGATTATTATAAAGATTTCTTTACTTCAAAACAACAATCCTATTTTGAAGATTATTACTATAATAATTATTCGCTAGGAGAGATTGCAGAAGTGAATAATGTAAGTCGTAATGCTGTACATAATCAATTAAAAATTGTAGAAGAAAGACTAGAAGAGATGGAAAGTATTTTAGAACTTATTTCTAAAAAAGAAAAAGTATTAGCTTTATTAGAGAAAGAAGTTAGTAGTGATACTTTGGAACAAATAAAAGAAATATTGTAATAGAAAGGGGATATTATGTTTAATAAAATTAATTTTATGAATGATACTAATATATTTGTTAGTATTAAAGAAGACGTTGAAGTAAAAAACAATCTGTTGAATGTTCATGTAGTTATTTCTGATAATGAAAAACAATTATTAGGAGAAATAGAAGAAATTAAAGATCGTGTTGTAAAAATAAAACTTTTAGGAGAATTTAGGGAAGGAGAACTATATGGTGGTGTTATTAGAAAACCATTATTAGATGCTGAGATAAGACCACTATTAGAAAACGAAATACCTTTAATTCTTGGCCAAAGCCAAAAGAATGCTTTATTATTAGGGGTTAGCCCTTATTATAATAATCATCCTATTTATTTAGATGTTAATAAATTTTTTAGTAATCACTTTGCTATTTTTGGTAATAGTGGAAGTGGTAAATCTTGTGGATTAGCAAGATTGATGCAAAATGTATTTAAAAATCCTAATGTCATACCTTATAAAGCTAATTTCGTTATTTTTGATGCTTCAGGAGAATATACTAGTGCTTTCTCTACGATTAATAGTATTAACCCTAATTTTAATTATCGTGTTTTTACAACTAGTTTAACTGATAATACTGTAGAAAAGTTAAGAATTCCTATTTGGTTATTAAGTGTAAATGATATTTCATCTTTATTGATGGCTAATACTCATTCACAGATTCCTATGATTGAAAAAACTCTAAAGTTAGCTAGATCATTTGCTGAAGCGGGAGATCAGGCAATTAATTATAAAAATCACATTATAGCCAAAGCTATTATGGGAGTATTGTTTAGTGATTCTTCTCCAGCTAATAAGAAAAATGATATATTTAGAATCATTGATTCTTGTAGTACACCACAATTTAGTATGGATTCCGTAGTGGAAGGAGTAGGATATACTAGATTATTTCGAGACTGCTTTAATATTGATAAAACAGGTACATTTACGGAAGGTATCTTAATTACTGAATATGTTTCTAAATTTATTGATGCCAAATTTGACAGTTATGAGCCAGCTCAAAATTCTTATTTTACACTTAATGATTTTGAAAAAGCATTGGAGTTTACATTAATATCTGATGGATGGTATAAAAATAAACAAACTTATTCTGATGCTATGACAATAAGAGTTAGATTACGTTCGTTATTGACAGGGCCATATAGCAGTATATTTACATTCCCAGAATTCATTAACATTGATCAATATATGAATTATTTATTTGCTCCTAATGGAAGGAAATGTCAAATTGTTAATATTAATTTAGATGATATGGATGATTCTTTTGCAGCGGTAATTACTAAAATCTTTACAAGGTTAATTTTTGATTATGCTAAGCGCATTCCTAATAGAGGATCCGTTCCATTCAACATTTTAGTGGATGAAGCACATAGATATATTAAGAATAATGATAGTGATGATTTCTTATATGGATTTAATATTTTTAACCGCGTAGCTAAAGAAGGAAGAAAATATGGAGTAATGTTAGGAGTGATTTCTCAACGACCAGTAGAATTATCCGATACCGTTATATCACAATGTTCTAATTTCTTAATTTTTAAAACTAATCACCCATTAGACGTTGAATATATTAAAAATATGATTCCAAATATTAATACTGAAATAGTAGAAAAGCAAAAGGGGTTACAATCTGGTACTTGTTTAGGATTTGGAACAGCATTTAAAATTCCTGTTATTGCTAGAATGGAAATGCCTGATCCAATGCCGTTAAGTACAAATAGTGACGTAGTTAGATACTGGACGCAATAATATTTACAGAAAGTAGAGTGATAAAATGTTTGAAAGCTTAGGCGATAGATTACAGACAGTAGTATCTAAAATAAAAGGTTATGGAAAAATAACAGAAGAAAACATAAGTGAAATGACAAGAGAAATTCGTCTTGCACTATTAGAAGCCGATGTTAACTATAAAGTTGTTAAAGAATTTATTAATAATGTTAAAGAAAAAGCTTTAGGAGAAGAAGTAAAAAGAAGTCTAAAGCCAGGAGATGTCTTTGTAAAAATAGTGAAAGATGAATTGACTGAGCTATTAGGTGGAGAAAAAGAAGATCTAAAAATAAATGGTAGCCCTGCTATTTTAATGCTAGTCGGATTACAAGGTAGTGGTAAAACTACAACGATTGGTAAACTTGCTAATTTGCTTCGTAAAAAACATAAGAAAAATCCATTATTAGTAGCATGTGATGTATATCGACCTGCGGCTATTGATCAATTAAAACAAATTGGTAGTGGATTGAATATTGAAGTATATGAAGAAGGTAAAAAAGATCCTGTTGAAATTGCCAATAATGCAATTAAATATGCAAAAGAAAATAATTATGATTATGTTTTAATTGATACTGCTGGACGTCTGCATATAGATGAAGATTTAATGCAAGAATTAGATAACATTAAAAATTCTGTTAATCCAGATGAAATATTATTAGTCATTGATGCTATGATGGGGCAAGATGCTATTAATGTTATCGAAGGATTCCATAATGCTCTACCATTAACTGGCGTAATACTTACTAAATTAGATGGTGATACCAAAGGTGGAGTAGCACTATCAGTTAGACATTTAACCAATGTACCTATTAAATTCATTGGTACTAGTGAGAAGATGGATGGAATAGATTATTTCGATCCTGAACGTATGGCTGGTAGAATTCTAGGAATGGGAGACATTATCTCTCTTGTTGAAAAAGCGACGGAAGCAATAGATGAAAAAGAAGCTGAGAAAGCAGCGAAAAAAATGCAGTCAGGAAAATTTGATTTGGATGATTTTCTATCACAAATGAAACAAATCAAAAAATTAGGACCATTGGAAAACTTATTAAAATTAATACCTGGGGCATCTAAACTAGGACTTAATAACATTAAAGTAGATCCTAAACAATTAGCACATATAGAAGCCATTATTTTATCCATGACTCCTAGTGAAAGACGTAATCCTGATATAATAAAAGCAAGTCGTAAAACAAGAATTGCTAAAGGATGTGGGTTATCAGTACAAGAAGTCAATAAATTATTAACTCAATTTGAACAAATGAAAAAGATGATGAAACAAATTTCAAGTGGTAATATGAAAATGCCTTTTTAGGTATTTTTTTATTGTAAGAACTGTTGTATAATAAAAAGTAAAACGAGGTGGGTTTATGGATAATATATTAGAAGTTAATAACTTAACTTATTCTTATAACAACAATAAAACTATCTTTAATAACCTGCAATTTTCGATAAAAAAAGAAACAATTAATCTTTTATTAGGTTCTAATTCCAGTGGTAAGACAACATTAATTAGACTTTTAAGTGGTATTCTCCCAACTAATGAGAATGTTAGTATAGATGAAATAAAATTAAATAAACAAAATATAAGGAAATATATGTTGTCCATAGGAGTCGTATTTTTTGATGATCCAAATAAATTTTTATTTGATAATGTATTAGATGAATTAGCGTTTCCATTAGAAAATTTAAATTATAAAAAAGATATCATCATTAATAGAATATATGAAGTAAGAAATATCTTAGATTTACAAAATTGTTTAAACAAAAAAATAAGCAACCTAACTTATTATGAACAAGTTAAAGTATTAATTGGAACTTCTATTATTCATAAGCCTAAAATAATTTTTTTAGATAATCCTTTTTCTAAATTAAACGATTTAGAAATAAAGAAAGTTTTTAAATTTTTAGATAAAATAAAAAAAGATACGACTGTTTTTATAACAAGTAGTAATTTAGATCAAATTTTATTGTTTGATGACGTAATAGTAATTGATAATGGTAATGTTTTGATTCATGACAATCCAAAAAATGTTTTACAACACGATAATGAATTATCGAAAGCAGGATTTATAATTCCACCAATGATAGATTTATCACTCAAACTTAGTTTTTATGGAATTATTGACGAAGTAATAACGGATGTGAATGAGATGGTGAATAAATTATGGAAATAAAGTTTAATGATGTAAATTATAAAACCAAACTTACTGATATAAATATTACTTTGAATAATAGTAAGATAAACGGTGTCTACAATTATAATAGTTTTTTAAAAGTATTACTAAATCCTAAATTAATTGAAAAAGGTAATATTACTATCGATGGTAAAGTATATAATAAATATGATCCTAAAGTAATTGCTGTAATTGATAAAGATATGCCTTTTTATACTTCTAAAGTAATCGATGAAATACTGTTTTATTCTAAAATAAGAGGTTATAAAAATAACAATATTAAAGAAGACATCAATAATTTATTAGAAAAATTTAATTTAGATTCCAATATTTTAAAAAGAATTGGCCATAGTTTATCAGAGACAGAGAAGTATTATATTAAGCTTATTGCTAATTTAATTTATAAGCCTAAAATTATTATTTTTAAAGATATAATGAGTGGTATGGATTATAAAAATAAGAAAATAATAAAAAAACTTATGGAAGAGCTAAAAGAACAAGGAGTCTTAATTATTTTAACTAGTTCTAATAGTAATATTTTATATGAATTAACAGATGAGGTAGTTATTTTTAATAAAGGTAAAGTGTTAATTAATGGCTCTACTAACGATATTTATTCTAATATAGAAATATTATTAAATAACAATATAGATGTTCCTTATTTTTCTTTGTTAACTTATAAAGCAAATAATGAGAAAGGTGCGCATCTATTCTATAGAAAAGATGTAAGAGATGTGATTAAAGATGTTTACAAAAGTGTGTCATAGTTTAAAAGAGTTAAATTTATATTCAAAACTAATAGGATTAATATTAATGATGTTATCTATTATATTAGTAAAAAATGTATATTTAGTTTTTGCTTTAGTAGTTATTAGTATTATCGTATCAGCAATATTAAAAAATTTTGAATCACTTCAAATGTCTATCATATTAATCGTTATTGCTATGTTCTATTATCTTCATCCTTTTCTTTTAATCCTTGTTAAACTTTTGTTATTATATGTTTTCTATTTAAATATGAAATCCATGACTAGGACCAAAGAAAAAAGATATATTATTGATAAATTATTTTATCGAAGTAAATCTAAAACTGCGATGAATTTGTATTTAAATAATTGTTTTAAGAATAAGAAATTTAATAATAATTTAGATGTTTATAATACAATCGATAAATATACTAGAAGAAAATATAGTAAATATATAGTAAATCAAGCTTTAATAAAAACTAATTACGATATGCAAGACATTTATTACCGTAGTAAATTAAGTTTTTATAAATTTTATAACAAAAAAACAACTATTTTGAATATGAAATGGGATAACACTGATAATACATTTTTGATTTTAACTATTTTAATATTTGTACTTGTACTAATTTATAGATAGAAGGGATAATATGCGATATTTAATTAAATTTTCCTATGATGGAACGGACTTTTACGGTTATCAGAAGCAACCAGGTAAAAGAACAGTAGAAGGGGAACTAGAGAAAGCGTTATATAATATTAATGCTCATAAAGAAACAAGAATATTTTCATCAGGGAGAACAGATCGAGGAGTTCATGCTTTAGGACAAATGGCACATTTTGATTTAGATATTGATATTACATTATATAAGTTGAAGTGTGCTTTAAATAGCTTATTGCCAGATGATATTCATGTAATAGAAGTAAAAATAGTTGATGATGATTTTCATTCTAGATATATGGTTACTAGAAAAACTTATAAATATTATTTAAATATGGGAGAGTATAACCCTCTTATGCGAACTTGCATCTATCAATATAATAAAAAGCTAGATGTTGATAAAATGAGAAAAGCGATTACTAGTTTTATCGGAACTTATGATTTTAAAATATTCGTGTCCAACGAAGCGATTAAAGATAATTATACAAGAACTATATATGAAGCTAATATAGAAGTAGACAATGATATAGTAGTATTTACTTTTGTTGGCAATGGATTTATGAAATATCAAGTAAGAAATATGGTAGGAACTTTAATTAAAATAGGTAAGGGTAAATTACCTGTGGAAATTATTGAAAAGTTGTTAAAAAACGAAGCACCTAATAAATATATATATACAGCGAAACCAGAAGGTCTATATTTGGTAGATGTTTCATATAAATAGTGTTAAAAAAGTTGACAAACAAATGGCAATTTAGTATAATCTTAATCGGTACATTGAAATCCCCACATAAGTTTGGCCGTGGGAAAGCTAAACTTAAGTAAAGGAGAAAAAATATGAAAAGCTATATGCAAAAGAAAGAGACAATTGAACGTAAATGGTATGTAATTGATGCTAATGGATTATCATTAGGTAGAGTAGCTGCTAAAGCTGCACATATTCTTCGTGGTAAACATAAAGCAACTTACACACCACATATTGATTGCGGTGATAACGTTATCATTATTAATGCTGATAAAGTTAATTTAACTGGTAATAAATTAGAAGATAAGATTTATTACAATCACTCTATGTATACTGGTGGATTAAGAGAAAGAACTGCAAAAGTAATGAAAGAACAATATCCTGTGGAAATGGTGGAACGTGCAGTAAAAGGAATGCTTCCTCATAATAGATTAGGAAGACAAATGTACAAAAAATTATTTGTATATACAGGAGAAAATCATCCACATGCTGCTCAAAAACCAGAAATTATGGAAGTTAAATAAGGAGGAATAACTAATGGCAAAAGAAAAGAAAAACGTATATTACGGAACTGGTAGAAGAAAAGCTAGTATTGCTAAAGTTAAATTAATTCCAGGTAAAGGTAATGTAACCGTTAATGGAAAAGATGTACACGAATACCTACCTTATGAAACTTTAGTTATGGATTTAATGCAACCTTTAGAATTAACTAAAACATCTGAAATTTTTGACGTTGAAGTTGAAGTTAAAGGTGGAGGATTCTCTGGTCAAACAGGTGCTATTCGTTTAGGGATTACTAGAGCATTATTAGAATATGATAGTACAACTGCTAGTGATAGCGAAAATAGTTTCCGCAAAATTTTAAAACCAGCTGGATTTATTACAAGAGACTCAAGAATTAAAGAACGTAAAAAACCAGGATTGAAAAAAGCAAGACGTGCACCACAATTTTCAAAACGTTAAGATTGTTTTATGGGAAGATTTTATCTTCCTTTTCTTTTGTAAAAATTTAAAAATATGTATTATATTTTATACTGATATGATAAAATAACGTTAGATAATATAAAGAGGTAATATGTATGAATAAAAGGCAATGGCAACTTGACCAAGTTAAACAAGATATAATAAATAATGAAAAAGAAGATATTGAAGACTACTATGGTAATGTAAATTTAGTTTATCATAATATTGATAAATATATTGATGCTTTAGATAATAGTTATGATAAAATTGCTTTAGCTCAATGGGCTAATAATTATGCTAAAGCAAAAGAGATAATATCAAATTTAAATTTAAGTGATGAAGAAAGAATAAAATATCAACAATTAAAAAATAAAAATATAGATTTAGATGAAACATTAAATTTTGAATTACTATCTTCCAAATATGCCTTTTTAAATGATATGTTAGATATGATTACAACAGATATTAAGGTTCAAGAACGTATTGTATCTCTTTCAGATGAAGAATTAGAATTATTTAAAACAATGTATACAAGATTGCAAGAAGTATCTGATTACAATGTTCCTTATGTTGATAATATTTTAAAAAGAATGGGGCAGATTACACCTTTAGATTCTGCTATTAATAAAGCTCATTATTACGATAATTTGAGCAAAGAAATAGGGCGTTTAATTAGAGATGGATATAAATTGTCTAATAAAGATTTAGATACTTTATTATTTATATATAACTCTGATGCAAATTGGAATGTTCAAAATATGTGGGAATTAAGAAGCTTTGGTTTATCAAATTCAAAAGATCAATTAGAAATTGATGAAATGGTTGATAGTGAAAGAGAAAAAGATGAAAAGAATGTTGATAATATTAAAGCCGCATTACTATATAGAACTTATGGAATGAGTTTACCTAAAGCTAAAGATATATGCAAAATGTATCAAATTTCTCATCTTGATATTACCGAAGATAATTTAGACCTTTTTGAAATGTATCAAGCGATTGCACAAATCGTTTCCGAAAATGATCCTGATATTCTTATTGATGTTTTTGATTCTTTCAATAAAGAAATGAACCCTAATTTAGATTTTATGCGAGTAACTACTTTTGAAAATGATTTAAGAAAAGAGTTTGCTAAAAGTTTAAATCAACAAGTATACAAAATACAGGATCAAAACAGTTTAGTTTTAGATGGAGTTAATGTATATGAGGTAGATGAGGACTTTAAAATGATAGTTACCGCAGTGGGAGCTTATCAATCTAATTTCAAGAGTCCTGATAATTATAGTCAATATTGGAATTCTACTAATATTAGATCGCATGGTAATTGTTGTAGTCTAATTAGTAATAGCAATTTATCAATGGCAACAGTAAGGAATGTAATTCTAGGATTTTCTACCATGAGCGATAACATGCTACTTTTAAGTGGAAGCAGGGATATAAATTCTACTCCTGATAGTCAAAAATTTAATACTTGCGAAAGTAGAAATAAGGTTTTCATGAGCCCAGAAGATTTAATAGATAATACTAGAGGAGATTATAATGAATTAGTATTTGAACGAAGAGATTTAGGCAATAATACTGCTTTTTATAAGAAAAATCCAGATTATATAGTTTTTGTAGAAGAATATGAAAATATACAAGAGTATTTTGATAAGTACAAAGATTCTCCTAAAAACATTGCTTTTTTGTCAAAACAACAGCAAATGCAAGAAAATTTTTGGCATGAATCTTTAAAAGCAGCAAAAGATCTTGGAATTCCAATTGTAAAAATAAATAGAGAGAAATGTGCAAAGAAAGAGTTAGCACATATTAATTCTATGGTAAATGATTTTTCTATTACCAAGGATCCTGATTTGATAGATAAAATAATTAATAAATATGAGAGTAATCGTGTAGGAAATACAGAACAACATATCCCTATAAGAGAAAGATATTTTTCTAAAAAAAGAATGAACGGGATATTAGACCAATTGGTATTTACTATTGAAGAGGTAACAGACCTTGATCAAAGGAATTTATTAGTAAGTGCTTACAAGGAAGCAATTTTAAATGAAAAAAGGAAAGTCGATGAAGATAAATTATATAGACATAAAGGTCAAACTAGTGCAATTGATTTTGATAAAGAATTGAATAGGGTAAATTCACTATATACTTCATATGAAATGGATTATGATTCAACTATATCGAAACCCACTATTAGTAGGAGATAATTATGAAAAAAGAAGAAAAAATAAGAGAAGAGAATAAAAAGATTAGCAAACTAATCATTTCATTATTAAAAAATGCTAAAAGTAAAAAGGAACAACTAAAATAAGTTTAATAAAAAGTTATAAGAATAAAAAATATGCTTATACCATGAAATTTAATTGTATAATTATGTCATTTTAAATACATATAATTAATCAGGTGGTAATGGTGTTTTTTAAAAAATATATATTTTGGATAATTTTTATTATTGGAGTAATTATTTTATGTATCATATGTGTAAAAGCAACTGAACAAGAAAATTATTTACCTTTATTAGGTAAAGTAATAGTAGTAGATCCAGGACACGGTGGAAGAGATCCTGGTACTATTTATGGTACTATTTATGAGAAAGATATTAATTTAGAAATCTCTATAGTATTGGAACGTGTTTTATCAGAAAACGGTGCGATTGTATACATGGTAAGGGAAGATGATAGCGATCTATCTAGTATTTATGATGCTAGAAAGAAAAGAGGGGATTTATACCGTCGCATTTTGTTTATAGAAGATGAAAAGAAAAAGACCGATTTATATCTATCGATCCATATTAATTGGTATAAAAATACTTCATGGAGTGGGGCTGAGGTTTTATATAATGAAATTAATCCTAATAATAAAATATTAGGGGAGATATTAATGAAACATTTTAAAAATGATTTAAATACTAAAAGAACTCTTAAAAAAACTGACTTATATTTGTATAGAAATACTAGAAAAGCAGGAGTATTAATTGAATGCGGTTTTTTATCTAATCCTAATGAAAGATATTTATTAAGGCAAGAGGATTATCAAGAAAAATTATCTATTGCTATTACTAATGCGGTTATTGAATATTTTCAGACTATTTCTAATGTAGCATCAGGGTAATAATGATTTAAAATATCTCTATATTGGTATCCTGATTTAGCTAACATATTAGCTCCATAGCTACTAAATGGTACTTGGTATTTATCTCTAATATTGAAATCAAAATAATATTGGTTTTTATTAGATAAATATTGATAACTAGTTTCTTCTACAGCGTCTTTTAATTTATCGAAATTTGCCCAAAATTGGTTTTTCCACATTTTTTGAAAAGTATTAATATTTCGGTATTCTTCTTCCTCTACATAATTATTTTCATATAATGCTCTAAAAACATTAGTTCTTACAATAATAGCTGCACTTTTTAAAGCTTCCTCTTCATAAGTGGGAGGAATAATTCTAGTTAATAAATTAACAATATAATTATTTAAATCTACATAGCTAGTTTTACCATCTTTATTTCGCATTTTTATAAAATTAGATATAATGTGTTCACTATAGGTTTTAAGTTCATCCCTAATAAAGTCTTTTATTTCATCTTCATAATCAATTATATCTATATTATCTTTTTTATCTAAATCGATCATTTCTTTATAGTTTATAAAATTTTGATCTAATGTTAGATTAGCAATAATAATATCATTTACAACTAGCATAACTTTTTTACCATCAAATTTTATATCCATAGCATTAATATAATCATTAACTTTATGTAAAAGAGATGTTGGCTTATTCTCTTTATTTAATTCACTAGAAAACTCATAGATACTGCTAACATATAAATATAATATCTCTTCGTTATTAGTATTTAAAATTTTATAATTATAAAACATTATGATCACCTATTTCTATTATGAAAAAAAATAGGTATTTTAATTCATAAAAACAAAAATAAAAAATATCACAAATAAATTACAATATTTTCATAAAATTTTCATGTATTTTTATACTAATTATGCTATAATTTACACTAGGTGAGAATGATGAAGGTAAAGCAATTTAAGACTTTAGATGAACAAATTGAAATATTGAAGTATAAAGGTCTAATCATTAATGATGAAGAATATGCTAAACAAGTTTTACTTCGTGAAAATTACTTTTTCTTGAGTGGTTATCGACATGTTTTTATGAGGCCTGATGATCCTAAGAAATATATTGAAGGCGCAACTTTTGAAGAGTTATATAGTTTATTCTTATTTGATAGACAATTTAGAAATATAATATTTAAAAATTTATTAATTATAGAAAATAATCTAAAGTCAATAATTTCTTACCGTTTATCTAAAAAATATGGTTATAAAGAACACGATTATTTAAAACCAAAAAACTTTGATACTAGTCCAGAAAAATCAAGACAAGTAAATGATTTAATTAAAAAAATGAAAAGGCAAGTGAGAGTTAATGGTAGACAACATTCTGCAACAATGCATTACTTAAGTAATTATGGTTATATTCCACTATGGGTATTAGTAAAAGTTTTATCTTTTGGTATAGTTAGTGAATTATATTCAATACTAAGAATTGATGATAGAATAGCTATAGCTGAAATATATAGAACTGATATTGTAACTTTAAGCACTTATTTACCAATACTTTCTAACTATCGAAATTTATGTGCGCATGAAGATATTTTGTATGAAAATAAAACACAAAAGATAATAAGTAATACTATTTATCATAAATTATTGAACATAGAAAAAGTAAATGATGAATATAAATATGGGAAAAATGATTTATTTGCTTTATTGATCATAATGAAACACTTATTAACAAATGATGAAATAAAAAATATTGTGATTGAAATAGATCATGCATTAGAGAATTTAGATTATAATTTACATTCTATTCCAATTTCTAAAGTAATGGATCGAATGGGATTCCCTATGAATTGGAAAGATATAGCTAATATTGAAAAGGAGTGATAAAAAATGCGTGGGAAAATAATTAATTTTGCAATAATATTATGTGCTTTTTTACTAGGTGGAGGAGTAATGTATTTAGTAATTGCTAATCCATTAGGTCAAGGAGAAACTAATTCGGCAGGATTATTGGGGTGTCAATATACTAGTTGTGAAAATAGAGTAATTATAGATAATACTGGTATAAGTGCTGCTGTTGATAAAGTTTATGATGCAGTAGTTATGGTTAAAAACTTTCAGGGTAATCAATTAGCTAGCACTGGAAGTGGATTTGTATATAAAGTAGATGAAAAGTATGGTTATATTATGACTAATGAACATGTAGTAGAAGATGCTACAAGTATCACTGTAGTAATGACTAATGAAAAAGAAGTAGAAGCTACTAAATTAGGGGGAGATGAATATTTAGATATTGCTGTACTACGTATTCCTGTATCTGAAGTATTGCAAGTAGCAACAATTGGTAGTACAGAGGACTTAAAATTAGGGGATACAATATTTACCATTGGATCACCAGTTGGGGAAGAATATTATAATACTGTAACTAGTGGCATTATTTCTGGAATAGATCGTTTAGTAACAGTTAGTGTTAATTCTCAATCTGATTGGATTATGAAAGTATCTCAAGTAGATGCAGCAATTAACCCTGGAAATAGTGGAGGACCATTGTTAAACTCTAATGGAGAAGTAATTGGAGTTAACTCAATGAAACTTGTTGATAGTAGTGTGGAGGGCATGGGATTTTCAATTAAAATAGAAGATGCTATGGCTCACGTGGAAGAACTAGAAAATTCACAAGAAATAGAAAGACCAGCTTTAGGTATTACTCTTTTAAATGCTTCTGATGCTAGAGCTTTAATGTCATACGGAATAAGTCTTCCTAATGATATAACAAGTGGAGTAGTTGTTGTTTCTGTAGTTAGTGGATCTGGGGCTTCAAAATCTGGATTAGAAAAAGGTGATGTAATCACTAAAATCGATGATGAAGAAGTTATTAATGGGGCATATTTAAAATATGTGTTATACAAATATAATCCAGGGGATAAAATCAAAGTAACTTATCTTAGAGATGGAGATGAGAAAACTACTACTGTAACTTTAACGAAAGCAAGCGATTAGAAAGAACAGAAATGTTCTTTTTTTCTTGATTTAATGTAACAACAAACTAGACCATTGTCATAGAATATGGCGAGGAGGAATATTTTATGGATTATAAAATAGTTGTAGATGCTGGGCATGGTGGAGATGATCCTGGTGCAGTCAATGGAAATATATATGAAAAAGATTTTACATTAGAAGTATCTAAGTATATTTATGATCGTTTTAGGGAGTTAGGTGTACCAGTGGTTTTAACGAGAGATATAGATAAAACATTAGATAGAGATGATCGTGTTGATGCTATTTTATCAGCTTTTGGTAATAATCCTAACGTAATAGTTTTATCGAATCACATAAATGCAGGAGGTCACCCTTAGCCCTCTCGAAGATTAAATTTATAAGGGTATTAAGACGGCTGTATTTGAACGATTGAGTTAGATAGTATAATTTACTAGAAAGATATTAAATACTGCAAAAACAGCATTTATTCCTTAGATAAATGCTATTTTTTTCTTTTCAACTAAAAAATACTAAATTATTTTTAAAATACTGAAAAAAATGTCAAAATATGATAATATACATTTATAAGGATGAGCAGTATTTAATCTTTTTAAGATAGATACTGCTTATTTTTTAGTTAGAGGTGATTTTTTATGATAGATTTAAGCAAATTAACTACTGAAAGAAAAAGTGATATTATTAATCCTTTAGCAATTTTTTCTTCCTTGCCAAATAAATCCGAAAAGTATAATGGATACTTGAGAAATGTACAGGGTGAAGTGTTAAATCAATGGTTTGAATTAAGAAATAATAAAGATAATATAATAAAGATGAATACTGGTAGTGGAAAAACTACTGTTGCGTTGTTAATATTACAAAGTTGCTTAAATGAGCAAAAAGGCAATGCTGTTTATGTTGTTAGAGATAACTTCTTAATTCAACAAGTTAAATATGAAGCAAAAGATTTGGGGATAAAAATTGTAGAAAATGAACAGGATATTGATTTCTTAAAAAATAAAGCAATATTAGTTATTTCAATTCAGAAACTAATTAATGGAAGAACAGTATTTGATGAAAGAAATCATATTGATAATATTATTATTGATGATGTTCATGCTTGTCTAGATACTGCAGAACAGCAATTTATTATCAAAATAATGCGTGATAAACATTCTCAATTATATGATGATATTTTTAATTTATTTAAAAGGGAACTTCAGAGACAAAACCATATTAATGCAATTAACATTGAAGATAAAATAATGGAATCTAACCCTATGCTTGTACCATTTTGGGAAGTAAAGAGTAAATATAAAAAAATATTAGAGTTTATTAATAAATATCAATATAATGAGATATATAATGATATTTTCTTTCCATTTTCTTTTTTGAATGATATTATTCAATACTGCAATATTTCTATAGCATATAATGTAATAGAAATTAGTCCAGATTGTTTGCCTATATATAAAGTATCTGCATTTAATGATGCTAAGCGAAGAATATTTATAAGTGCAACTTTAAAAGATGATGGTAAACTCATTAATTCATTTAATTTGGATAAGAATAATATTGAAAAAATTATTACTCCATCTCAAGCTTTAGATATAGGCAATAGAATGATATTATTTCCTCAAGCTATTAATCCTCATATTACTGATGATGATTTGAAGCAATATCTAAAAAAAATATCACTTGATAAAAGAATAGTAGTGATTGTACCATCAAATAGAAGAGCAGAGTATTGGAAAGACGTTGCAGATCACATTTTTAATAAAGAAAATATTAAAGATATAAAGAATTATACTATTGGTCTTGATATATTGGTTAACAGATATGATGGTATTGACTTAAAAGGAAAACTATGCTCTTACTTAGTAATAGATGGATTACCAAACGCTAAAAGCCTATTTGAACAGATAACAGAATCGTTATTGTGCGATACATCAAAATCAAATATAGATAAAATTCAAAAAATTGAGCAAGGCATGGGAAGAGGAATTAGATCTAATCAAGATGATTGTGCTGTTGTAATTATGGGAAAGCAATTATTAAATATAATATATAATGATAATGCATTAGAATCATTTAGTTTTTCTACAAGCATACAATATTCACTATCTGAACAAATTGCAGATCAATTAAAAAATAAACCATTAGAAAGTATAATGAATACTTTTGACCTTTGTTTAAATAAAGACTCAGCTTGGATTACAGTTATGAACAAAGCTTTAAGTGATGTTACTATTTCCAATTCATTAAACTACAAAGAAGAAGATTTGGAATTGAATAAAGCTTTTAATATTGCCTTAAAAGGAAACTATCAAGAATGTTTTAATATTATTCAAAAATTAGTAAATAATGAGAATACTGAACAAAAAAAAGGATATTTAATGTTTTATTTAGCAAAATATAAGTGTTTTATTGATGAAGTAGAATCTCAAAAAATCTTATTGTCTGCTAAACAATATAATAGGAATTTGATTTTACCATTGAATGGCTTTGATGTAAAGCAGAGAAAACTAAATAAAACAATTCAATCTTCTAAAATTATGAGATTGTATAGAGAAAAATATAAGGAAGATATGCAATTGTATTTATATGCATTTGAAACGCATTTTTCAAATTTGATATTTAGTGAAAATACATATAAAGACTTTGAAAAAGCTATTAATGATGTTGGTGAGCTTTTAGGTTTTGAGGTTTCTATGCCGGATTCCGAATTTGGAGAAGGCCCAGATAATATATGGTATTTAAATGATACAAGTTATATGATTATTGAGTGCAAAAATGAATCTCAAACAGAAACAATCAGTAAGGAATATTGTGGGCAATTATGTATGTCAGATAATTGGGCTAAAGAAAAATATGGGAATGACAATACATTTTATCCAATAATAGTACATAAAAGCAATACTTTTAGTAGACTTGCAAGTCCGAATGATAACTTTAGAATTATTACAGAGGAAAATATAAATAAATTATCTGAAAATATTAGATTATTTTGTAATTCCATGATAAGTACATCAAGTATTAATGAACAATTGATAAATGAATGTTTAGTTAAATATAGACTTGATTATAAAAATATAATAGATAATTATACTTCCCAGTTTATAAAAGAAAAAAACTAGAGGTCTACTTTTTATTGACAAATTCAGACAGAAAATTAATTTCTTCTTTTTTGTTTGAATTAAGCCAAAAAAGGGCAAAATTCATGATATAATTGTAAATGAAAGTACTAGGAGTGTGGAAGTTAATGAATAATAAAAAAGAGATTGAAAGAGAAGAATTGCATAAAACTATTTGGAAAATAGCAAATGAATTAAGAGGTTCAGTAGATGGCTGGGATTTTAAACAATATGTATTAGGTTTATTATTTTACAGATTCATTTCAGAAAATATAGAAAATTATGTTAATGAAAATCAAAGAAAAGCAGGTATTAATGATTTTAAATATAGGAATATATCTGACGATGAAGCGTTATTGGGAAAAACACAAATATTAGAAGAAAAAGGATTATTTATTTTACCTAGTGAATTATTTTGTAATGTTAGAAAAAATGCTGATAAAAACGAAAATTTAAATGTAGTTATTTCTAATATATTTAACAATATTGAATCATCAGCTAGAGGAACTGCATCAGAAGATGATGTAAAAGGTTTATTTGATGATTTTACAATAGATAATAAATTGGGTAATACAGTTGATGAAAGAAATGAAAAACTTGTTAAATTATTAAATGCAATAGGAGAATTGAATTTCGGAGATTATGAAGAAAATAAGATAGACTTATTTGGTGATGCTTACGAATTTTTAATGACAATGTATGCATCATCAGCAGGTAAATCAGGTGGGGAATTCTTTACTCCACAAGAAGTTGGAGAATTACTCGCTAAAATAGTAATAATGGATAAAACATCTGTTAATAAAGTATATGATCCTGCATGTGGTTCAGGTGGATTATTACTTAAATTCGCTAAGATACTTGGAAAAGAAAATGTAAGAGAAGGATTTTTCGGTCAAGAAATAAATCTTACAACATACAACTTAGCTAGAATAAATATGTTCTTACATAATATCAATTATAATAACTTTAGTATTGAAAGAGGAGATACATTAATTCATCCAGTCCATTGGAATGATGAACCATTTGATGCAATAGTATCTAATCCTCCTTATTCAATAAAATGGGCAGGCAAGTCTAATCCACTTTTAATAAATGATGAAAGATTTGCTCCAGCAGGTGTATTAGCACCAGAATCAAAAGCAGATTTAGCATTTACTATGCATATGTTATCATGGTTATCGCCAAAAGGTACTGCTGCTATAGTTGAGTTCCCAGGTGTACTTTACAGAGGCGGTGCAGAACAAAAGATTAGAAAGTACATGATTGATAACAACTTTGTTGATACTGTCATTCAATTACCTTCAGATTTATTCTTTGGTACATCAATTGCAACTTGTATTTTAGTATTAAAGAAAAATAAATTAGATAATAATATATTATTTGTAGATGCATCTAATGAATTTATTAGAAATACTAATAAAAATAAATTATCAGAAGAAAACATTAATAATATAATTAGTTTATTAAAAGATAGAAAATCAGTTGAAAATAAATCCTATTTAGCTACATATGAAGAAATCAAAGATAATGATTATAATATATCAGTTAATTCTTACTTAAGAACAAATACTGAAGATAAAAAAATAGATATAAATGAAGTAAATAGAAAACTTGCTGAAATTGTGCCTAGACAACAACAAATTAGAGAAGAACTAGAAGAGATAATTAAAGAACTTGAGGTTGACTATCATGAGTAAGATAAATGATTTAATAAAAGAAATGTGTCCTAATGGGGTTGAATTTAAAAAGTTAGAAGATTGTTGTAATATTTTAGATAACAAAAGAAAACCGATTAGTAAAGGCATAAGAGAGATGGGAGAATATCCTTATTATGGTGCCAATGGAATTCAAGACTACATTAGTGATTATATTTTTGATGGCAAATATGTTTTAGTTGGAGAGGATGGTAGTGTTCAAACTCCTAATGGAACACCAATTGTTAATTGGGCAATTGGTAAAATATGGGTTAATAATCATGCACACATAATTGAAGAAATAGACGGTGTATCATTAAGATATTTATATCATTATCTTCAAATAGTTGATGTTAAGGATTTAATACATGGAAATATACCTAAGTTGAATCAAAGCAATTTTAGAAATATAAAAATAGCTGTTCCACCACTAGAAGTGCAAGAAGAAATAGTTAAAATTCTTGATAAATTTGGCGAGCTAGAGGCGGAGCTAGAGGCGGAGCTAGAGGCGAGAAAGAGTCAATACGAGTTTTGGCGTGGAAAACTTTTGAATATTGAAAATTCTAATCAACAATATATAACTTTAGGAGATATTGGTAAAGTATGTATGTGTAAGAGAATTATGAAAAACGAAACATCAGATTCTGGTGATGTACCATTCTACAAGATTGGTACATTTGGTAAACAAGCAGATGCATATATATCTTACAATATTTTTAATGATTATAAAAAAAGATTTTCTTATCCTAAAAAAGGTGAAATATTAGTTTCATGTTCCGGAACAATTGGTAGAACGGTAGTATTTGATGGTAATGATGCTTATTTTCAAGATTCTAATATTGTATGGTTAGGCAATGATGAAAGAAGAATTTTAAATAAATTTTTATATTATTTTTATCAAACTTCTCCATGGAATATATCTGATGGTGGAACAATTAAAAGATTATATAATAATCAGTTTATATCTGCAAAAGTACCGTTATACTCTTTAGAAGAGCAAAAAAGGATTGTTAGTACATTAGAACGTTTTGATAAATTGATTAATGATATATCAGAAGGCCTTCCAGCAGAAATTGAGTTAAGAAAAAAACAATATGAGTATTATAGAAATAAATTATTAAATTTTGAGGAATTATATTATGAATGATTTATTAGATGGTAAACTAGTCTATGATTTGAGAGATGTTATTAATAAAACTAATATCTTTGTTGCGGATGTTAACGAGAAAGAAAAGTATAATTTAATATGTGCAGTTATGGATCAGTTTGATAATTCGGTAATATATCTTAATTCACATCAAAATATTCCGTTATCTGAAGATGAGATAATAATACTTTTTCATCATTTTTGCATTATTAGAGATGGAATTAAAGTTGTTTCAAATATTTTGAATATAGATAATAAACCTACAAATATTTTTCAAAGTTATTGTCAAAAAGAACCATATCTAATACCTAAAGATGAATATAAAGGTGATGATAAATTTTTTGATTATCTTAGATCTTTGTTCTTTGCTCATCCATTTATTACCGATAGATCTATTCCCAATCCTATTAAGGGAGAAGTTCAATATAGTCCTTATATTTTGAATAATAAAATGAAAATTTTTCCCGACCAAAAAGATTCGATTGGTGTAATGGTCTATAGTAATAAAAGAGATATGTTTCACATTTGTATTAAGTTTGATGATTTAAAAGAATATATTAGACTTAAATTTGAAAAGATTAACAATATAATTAATGCATTTCAAGAGATTATTGATGGTAAAGAGAAGAAATGGTCTAGTAGAAAAGTAAATAGAAATCAAGACAATAATGCAATTTTACTAGATGTTATTGATATCTTGAATGAAAGATATCTGGATGATTCTAATATAAAAGAATTATATAATTATTTGACTTGTGACATATTTGATGAATCAAATTTTGAAATAGTAAACAAATATAGGAAAATAATAGTTAAGATAATACCAGCTATTTGTGATTGCATAGACAATATGGATTATGATGGGTTATATCAAATAACTGATCCTATACTTAATCCTCATTTAAAAGAAATATATCCTATGATGCATTACCAATTGGAAAAGATATATTGTTATTTAAATGATGATGGTTATGGAGATATTTATTGGGGATTAACACAAGCAGATCTTTTTTCTAAAGAATTTGCAAAAGATTGGGTTAATATTAGTATCGTTGGTATGAGTTTTACTGAGATAAAATTACTAGTGACAATTGCCTGTTATTACCAAGCACAAAAAGAGGTGAATTAAATGACTAATATAGGATTAATAAGTGAAAATGATAATTCTACTGTACTTGCTGAGTATAAAGGATTAAATAAAATAGAAACATCTTTTCAAAGTGAAGATGCTCTTGAAAAAGAATTAATTAAAACTTTAGTTGAACAAGGATATGAAAGATTAAATATTAACTCTGAAAATGAATTAATTCTTAATTTAAGAAAACAACTTGAAAAACTTAATAATTATCATTTTACTGATGGAGAATGGGATGATTTCTTTACTAGAGTAATAGCAAATAAGAACGATTATATAATAGAAAAGACAAGACTTATTCAAGAAGATTATAAACAAGAAATAACTCTTGATTCAGGTGAAAAGAAAAATATCTATTTAATAGATAAAAATAATATTCATAACAATAGTCTTCAAGTGTTAAATCAGTATGTTAATAATGATGGTAACTTTGATAATAGATATGATGTAACCATTTTAGTTAATGGTCTACCTTTAGTTCATGTTGAATTAAAGAAAAGAGGAATAGATTTAAGAGAAGCTTTCAATCAAATAGAGAGATATCAAAGAGATTCTTTCTGGGCAGGATCAGGATTATATAACTTTGTTCAAATATTTGTTATATCAAATGGAACATTAACTAAGTATTATTCAAATACAACAAGAGAGTTTCATATTAATAATCAAAAGAAAAAGAAATCTAACTCATTTGAATTTACTTCATATTGGGCAGATCAAAAAAATAATGGCATTACCGATTTAATAGATTTTGCTAAAACTTTCTTTACTAAACATACTTTATTAAATATATTAACTAAATATTGTGTATTTACTTCAGAAGAAGATTTATTAGTAATGCGTCCTTATCAAATAGTTGCTACTGAAAAGATTTTAAATAGAATTAATATTGCATATAATAATAAGTTTTATGGAACTTTAAAATCAGGTGGTTATATTTGGCATACAACAGGTTCTGGAAAAACACTTACATCATTTAAAACTTCACAACTTGCTAGTAAACTAGATTTTATTGATAAAGTACTATTTGTTGTAGATAGAAAAGATTTAGATTATCAAACAATGAAAGAATACGATAGATTTAAAGAGGGAGCAGCTAATTCTAATACCTCAACAAAAATACTAGAAGGACAATTAAATGATCCAAGTACTAAGATTATTATTACTACGATTCAAAAATTATCACAATTTATCAAGAAAAACGAGAACAGTGATGTATTTAATAAGCATGTAGTATTTATATTTGATGAATGTCATAGATCTCAATTTGGAGATATGCATAAAGCTATTATTAAAAAGTTTAATAAATACTACTTATTTGGATTTACAGGAACTCCAATATTCCCAGAGAATGCTAGAACAATTAAAGGTATCTCTGAAACAACAGAACAAATCTTTGGAGAAAGGTTACATACTTATACAATAGTAAATGCTATTGCTGATAAGAATGTATTACCATTTAGATATGAATATGTTGGAAGAATTGATATTCGTGATGGTGTTCAAGATGAAAAAGTATATAATATTGATGAAGAAAAACTATTTGATAATCAAATTAGAATTTCTATGATTACAGATTACATAATAGAGCATTTTAGTACAAAAACTAAGACATCAGAAAGTTATGTTTACTCAACTTTAGATAATGTTTCTGTAGTGGCTAAAAAGCAAGATGCAGAAGAAATTAAGTCTAAGAAGAATATTAATGGTTTTAATTCATTATTTGCTGTATCAAGCATTAAAATGGCTAAAGAATACTATGCTGAATTTAAGAAACAGTTGGATATTAAAAAGAGTAATCTTAAAGTAGCTATAATATATTCTTATGGTGTTAATGGAGAAGATGGGGTAATTGATGAAAACTCTGAATCAACAGAAGCATTAAGTACAGATGATAGAACATTCTTAGAAAATGCTATTAAGGATTATAATAATATGTTTGGAACAAGTTATGATACATCATCAGAAAAATTCCAAAATTACTATAAAGATGTATCTCTAAGAATGAAAAATAGAGAAATAGATATATTAATCGTTGCTAATATGTTTTTAACAGGTTTTGATGCAAAAACATTAAATACATTATGGGTTGATAAGAATTTAAAATGGCACGGATTAATTCAAGCTTTCTCAAGAACTAACAGGATCTTAAATAGTGTAAAAACATATGGTAATATAGTTTCATTTAGAAATTTAGAAGATAGACTTAATGAAGCACTTGCTAAATTTGGTGATGAGGAAGCTCATGGAATAGTTTTATTAAAGCCATATAAAGACTACTATTATGGATATGAAGATGATAATGGCAAAACATTTGAGGGCTATAAATCTTTAGTTGAAAAGTTAACTTCTAAATTTGCACCAGGAGAACTAATGCAAAGCGAAGCAGAACAAAAAGAATTTATTAAGCTATATGGTGCAATATTAAAGGTAACAAATATATTATCATCGTTTGATGAATTCAAGAATGAAGAGTTAATTAGTGAAAGAGATAAACAAGACTATCATAGCATTTATATTGAACTTTATAATGAATTTAGAAATAAAGCTAAACAAGAAAGAACTGATGTTACTGAAGATGTAGTATTTGAAATGGAATTAATAAAATCTATTGAGGTTAATATTGATTACATTTTAGGACTAGTTAAAAAATATCACGATTCTAATATGGAAGATAAAGAAATTCTTATAACTATTCAAAAGACTATTATGGCAAGTCCAGATTTAAGAAATAAGAAAGATCTAATTATGGCATTTATTGAATCATTAGATCAAGATTCAAATGTATATGCTGATTTTGAATCATTTATGGATAGTAAAAAGAAAGAAGAATTAGATAAAATAATTGCTGAAGAAAATCTTAACAAAGAAGAAACATACAGTTTTATTCAAAAATCATTTGAACAAGGAAGAGTAGAAACAAATGGTACTGAAGTATCGTCAATTCTTCCACCTATGAACATGTTTACTCCTACAAATGATAGACAAGAAAAGAAAAATAATGTTATAGATAAATTATTAGATTTTTTTAATAAGTTCTTTAATATCTCAAGTAGTAAGTTTTAGTATATAATTTATCTTTAAATAATTTTAACAATAATATCATTCGACACAAAAAAGCATCGGATATTCATTGACTTATAAAAGTCAAGTGGTAAAATATAGTAAAATGAAATAATTATGCAAAGAGGACTTAGGTCTTCTTTTTTCATTTTAAGGAGGTGGTCATTATGTGCTATCATCCTATTAGTTTTGATATTTCTTTAATAATAGGATGAACTAATAAGAATTAAAATTAAGAGAAATAAAGGAGATATTTAATAATCATCCTTTATGTGAACCCACAAAGTAGGATGAATTTCGTAAGTACGAAATAAGAATAGCACCATAACAATTCCTTACATTATAAGGAGTTTTTTTGTTTATGGTGCTATCTTCTTATCCTGCTCTAATTAAAAATAGTAAAAATAATAGGACAATCATCCTATTTAGGAAGGAGGAATAGTTTGAGAATATTTAAATTATATTTACCAATAGACTTATTTAATAGAATTAAATTAATGTCTAAATTTTATAGAGTATCTATTTCAAAAATGATGACAGAGTTATTAGAAATTGGATATTTAGAAATATTAAAGACAAATACGAAAGGAGAGTAATAAATGGATTATGATAAATATGTAAAAATACCAATGTTTATAATTTTAGATAGAAATATATGTAATAACAATAAAATTTTGTATGGAATAATAATGCTTTTGTCTCATAAAGAAGGCTATTGTTATGCTGATAATAAATACTTAGGTAATTGGTTAGGTGTGTGTCCAAGAAGAATATCAAGTTTATTAAGAGAGTTATCAGATAATAATTATATAACTATGGAATATAGACATAGATTTCAAAGAAAAATTTATATTAATAAAGAAAAGTTTACATCTGACTTACTAGAAAATTTTTTCTAAATAGTTAGATGTTTTTTTTACACTCAAAGGACATTTAGTTCCATAATAATATAATAAATATAATATAAAAATTAAATATAATAAATAATTCTAATAATATTATTAGTAATACTAATATAAAAAGAAAGGAAGTAGATATATGCATGAAAAAAATTCAAAAATAATAAATAAAAACATAAATTTAAATAGGTGGTTTAATTATGGAAGGAGCCTATTTGAATAGCATTTCATTTAAAGATCTTATTTTACAATATCTTATTGAAGAGATAATTAAAGAACAAAAGGAGAATCATTTAAATAATGGTTTGCAATAATCTTGTTATGATGTTATCATTCACTTGTCTTAATATCCAATTAAGTAAAAGGAGGTAAAATGAATAATAACTTAATTGGTAAAGATTTCAATACTGGAATCTATATAAGATTATCTCAAGAAGATAAAGACAAAAAATATGAATCTGATAGTGAAAGTGTAATTAATCAAAGAGAATTATTAAGAAGTTATGTAAATAGTAATAATTTTAATCTAGTTGGAGAATATATTGATGATGGATTTTCTGGAACTGATTTTGAAAGACCTGGATTTCAAAAATTACTTGATGACATAAAGAACAAAAAGATAAATTGTGTAGTAGTAAAGGATCTATCAAGATTGGGTAGAGATCATGTTATGACAGGATATTATATGGAATCATTCTTTCCTGAAAATAATATTAGATTTATTTCAATACTTGAAGCTTATGATAGTTTTAAAAATCAAGCAAGTAATGATTCTTCAACATTTATAATGGCTTGTAATGATTATTATAGTAAACAAAATTCAATTAAGATTAGAAATGTTTTAAATGAAAAAAGAAAAAATGGTAAATTTGTTGGAAGTTTACCATGCTTTGGTTATATGCGAGATCCGGAAGATAAAGGTCATTTAACTCCTGATCCTGTAACTGCTCCAATAGTAAAAAAGATATTTGAATGGAGAAAAAATGGAATAGGACCATCTAGAATAGCAACTATGTTAAATGAAAAGGGATATCCTACTCCTAGTGGCTACAAAGGAACAAAATATTCAACTAGACTGATAAATAGAAACACTTGGAATATTTCTTCTATAAAGAAAATCTTATCAAATAGAATATATACAGGTGATATGATACAACATACACAAACAAAGGTTAATTACAAATCAAAGAAAAAAATAACGTTAGATAAAAGTTTGTGGATGGTAGTAGAAAATACACATGAACCATTAGTTAGTAAAGATACATTTGAATACATTTCTAAGTTGATAAAACAAAATACAAAAGATGTACAACCAAAAAACAGAAGAGAGAAAAGACTATTGGAAGGTAAGTTATTTTGCAAGGAATGTGGCAATAGACTTAGTGTTCTATATAGAAAAAATCATGATTATTGGACTGTTAATTGTAATAGGTATGCAAGAGATCCAATTAGAGAACAATGCCAATCTCATTTTTTTCCATATAATTATCTAGAAGATCAAATAATGGAAAAATTTATTAAGGATATATCAGTACAATTAAATAATTTGGATTTAAAAGAACTTAATAAAACGGTACAACGAGAAGTGGAAAAGCAAACAAAAACTTTAGATAATAACATAAATAAGTTGTTAAGTGAAAAAGAAAGCATTACAAAGAGATTAACATCTTTATATGAAGACAAATATAATGAAGTTATTACTATTGATACTTATAAGGAGTTAGCTAAACCATATGAAGGAAAATTAAAAGAAATAAATTTAAGTATAGATAATAATCAAATGAGAAAATATGAAGTAAAATGTAAATTAAATGAATTACCTGATTATACTAAAAAAATAAAAAGACTATTAGATTTAAATAAACCAAAAAAAGAATTAGTTCATTCGTTGATAGATAGAATAGTTATTAATAAGGACAGAGTAATAACAATACAGTATAAGTATGGAGTAATACCTGATAATACTTTTACATATAAAAATTTAAATTTAACTCGAAATCCTTATGGTAGAAAAGGTAAGAATCAATATAGTAAATAAGTAAGACCTCACTATTCATCTAGTGGGGTCTTTATTTTTTTGCTATAAAAGAATATAATAGTAAGCCAAGAGGGTGATTAGCATGAAATATATAAGAATAATATTACTTTGGTTATGTATTTTTATTATATTTTTATTATGTCCATGGTTTTTAGATAAGATAGCAAATTTTCTAATATGTATAGGAATAATTGATTATTGTTCTAAAAGTTCATATTTATCATTTTATTCAACAATTATTGGTGGTGCAATAACCCTTATAGGTGTTTGGATAACTTTAATAAATGATAGAAAATCAAAAAAGAATGATGATAGTATAAAATATAAACCCATATTAAGAGTTTATGGAATTAATAAACAAGATAATTGTCTTTTGAGAGAAGTTCATTTCAATATGCCATTTAGTTGTAGAAATGATGATCCTGAATCTGAAAAAAAACAGGAATTGTTTTATAAACAAACTAAAAGTACAAAGCCTTTATTTAGAATAATATTTAAAAATATCGGTAGAGGTGAAACATATAATGCGTTACTTGAAAAAGCAGAAATTAGTAATGTAAGTTGGGACGATAAATCAAATCTTAGTTTTTCTGGTGGTTGGAATCAATATGTTGGTGAAATATGTCAAAATGAATTATTTGGAGTAGATTTTTATTTACCACAACATTTGTTTATAACAGAAGATTTAAATGGAAGATATTATCATAAAATATGTATAAATTTAATTGTTAACTACAGCGACATGTTCAACAGAGTAAAATACCAAGACATTATACATATTAAATTAAAAGTTATAATTGATAAAATTCAAGAAAAAGAGCCATATTATTATAAAGATAATTTTAAATGGGCTAAGGTAGGGTATGAAATAATGGAAATACTACCTCAACATAATATTTATTCTGAAAAAAAGAAAAAGTATATTCACGAAGCTTTAATAAATAACAAATAATGCAGTAATCCTTGTGAGGGCTAATTTTGTGGTGGAGAAGGCGCAGAAGTAATTTATGCTCTTAGAAATGATTCGACTTTAGCTAAAAGTGTTTTAGAGTCAATTGGTGCTGAAGGTCAAAAAATGAGAAAATATTATCAAAGAAGATTACCAAGTGATACTTCAAAAGATTATTATTATATACATAGATTAACTGGTAATACTCAACCATTACTTATTGAATATGGTTTTATTGATAATGCCAATGATCTAAAAAAACTTCAAAACAATTTGTTGGATTATGGAGAAGCAGTTGTAAGAGCAGTAGCTAATTATATAGGAGTGCCTTATACACCACCAGAAGGTTCAACTAGCAATGTTTATGTCGTACAAAAAGGTGATTCTCTTTACTCGATTGCTAGTAAATATGGAGTTACAGTCGATGAGTTAAAAAGTGCTAATAATTTAACATCTAATTTATTAACTATTGGTCAATTGTTAGTAATACCACAAACTACACCTGAAGTCACACCACCTGGAGAATATGTAGTATATACTGTAAAAAGTGGGGATACTTTATATAAAATAGCTAATCAATATGGAGTAAGTGTTAATGATATAATTGAATTTAATCAATTACCTTCAACAGTTCTTTCCGTTAATCAACAATTATTAATACCAACTACTCCAAATACAGGTAATAATATCACGTATACGGTTAAAGCAGGAGATAGCTTATGGAAAATAGCTAATCAATATGGTATTACTGTTGATGAATTAATACAAGCTAATAATTTAACTAATACTGTTTTGCAAATAGGGGATGTGTTAGTTATTCCAGGGACAGTTGAAGAACCAGAAGAACCATCCACACCACCATCTAGTAATGTTATTGAATATGTTGTGCAAAGTGGAGACAGTTTATATAGTATTGCTAAAAGATATGGGATTACCGCTAGTGAATTACAAAGCTACAACAATTTACCATCTACTTTGTTAAGCATAGGCCAAGTTTTAAAAATACCAACTACGGAGAGTTATATTACTTACTATGTAAAAAGTGGCGACAATTTATATAATATAGCTAGAACATATAATACTACAGTAGATGCTATTAGAAGGTTAAATAATTTAACATCAGATTTATTAACTATCGGTCAAGTACTTATTATTCCATCATAAAATTATAAAGATGCACCAATACATTAGGTGCTTTTTATATTGAAATTTAATTATATTAGAATCATTATTTGTGTCATAAAATGTAATATATGATATTTTAAAATTTACTTTAATAGTAATCCATGATATACTTATAAAGAATTAGAGGAGATTATATGCAAGAGTTAATTATATCGATTATGAACGAATTCGGTTATTTAGGAATTTTTCTTTTAATAGCCATTGAAAATATTTTTCCACCTATTCCATCTGAGGTAATTTTATTATTTGGTGGATTTATGACTACTTATAGTGATTTAAACATTGTTAATGTTGTTATTTTTTCAACATTGGGTTCACTATTAGGAGCAATAGTCTTATATTATATTGGTAAGATATTAAATAAAGAACGTTTGAAGAAAATAGTCTCAGGTAAAGTTGGTAAAATTTTACGGCTTAAGACTAAAGATATTGATAAAGCGGATGAATGGTTTGATACGAAAGGTAATAAAACAGTATTTTTCTGTAGATTTATTCCTATTGTTAGGAGTTTAATTTCTATTCCGGCTGGAATGAGTGAAATGCCAATGGGAAAATTCTTAATATATACTATAGCTGGTTCTTTAATTTGGAATGCGGTATTAACGATACTAGGAAGTAGTTTTGGTGAAAACTGGGAATCAATCTTAGATATATTTGATAGATACTCTCATATAGTAGTTATCTTATTAGTAATTATATTTGTGGTATTCATTAGTGTTTTCTATTCAAAGAGAATGAAAAAATCTAAAAAATGATTTATGTTTTTTTAAATTAATAAATTTGTATTATGGTTATATATTTATAAATAATTACAAGTCTAAAAAAAAAATTAAGTACATTGTCACTTGATAATGTACTTTTTAATATAAAAGCATCATATGATTTTATATAATGTTTTTAAGAAATAAGTTAAACAGCATTTTTAATGAATAGCCACACACACACTAGGTTCTGGATTATAAAAACAATGGTTTAAATATCTACCACTCAAACGTTGATCGTACCATAAGGGAACACATGATTCTTCACCTGTTGGTGCATAAAACCACAATGCATTAGTAGCAGGATAATAATATTCTCCATTTATATTACGCATAGCTAATTCTTTTTCTAAAGTAGTTGCAGAGCCGAAAAACAAAGGACTATTAATTCCTGCAAATCCACCCGGAGATTGATAGACCATTTGAGTAATGGAAGTAATGTCTTTAAATGTTAGGCAATTAGCAAGAACGCGATTAATACCAACATTTCCTACCATGAGCATTCCTAAATCTCCTTCTCCCACAGCTTCCGCTCTCATTAGCCTTGCTAAAAGATCAACTTCTTTCGTTGTATATGCGACAATAGCCATAATATCACCTATAATAAAATATGTAAAAAAATTATTTGTGTTATTGTCTATTGAAATCTATTATGTTATAATACAAATATCTGATTTATTTAGGGGCGTAGTTAAATGGTATAATAGGAGTCTCCAAAACTTTTGTTGGGAGTTCGATTCTCTCCGCCCCTGCCATGAATTAATCGATTTATCTTTAATAATAAAGATAAATCGTTTTTTATTATTATTTATATAAAATTCATGAATTTTTCTATATAAATAATACTTTTTCTTTTTAATTACTATGGGGAAAATATGATATAATTGAGATACTTGTGGTGGTAGTATGAAAGAAGTAGTAACTGAACTTTTAAATTGGTATGATAAAAACAAAAGGATTCTTCCATGGAGACAAGATAAAGCACCTTACCATGTATGGATTTCTGAGATTATGTTACAGCAGACAAGGATTGAAGCAGTAATTTCTTATTATGAACGTTTTATGAAAGAATTACCTGATATTTCTTCTCTAGCTAAAGTATCAGAAGATAAATTACTAAAATTATGGGAAGGACTTGGTTATTATAATCGTGCTCGTAATTTAAAAAAAGCAGCTATGATAATTGAAAAACAGTTTCATGGTATTTTTCCTAATACTTATTCTGAAATTATTCAATTACCAGGGATTGGAGAATATACAGCAAGTGCCATTTCATCTATCTGTTTTAATGAAAAACAAGTAACTGTAGACGGAAATGTTATGAGAGTTTTTACAAGATTTTATAATGATTCCTCTAATATCTCAAAAGAAAGTACTAAAAAAATGATTCATGAAAAACTTTTATCTGTTATTCCTAAGGATGCTGGTAAATTTAATGAAGGACTAATGGAGTTAGGAGAAGTTATTTGTATTCCTAATGGAAAGCCTAAATGTGAGATGTGTCCACTTAAAAGGCATTGTAAATCATATAAAAATAGTAATTATTTTTTTTATCCAGTAAGAGATGATAAGAAGATAAAAGAAGAAATAGATATGACAGTGATTATTCCTATTTATGATAACAAAATTCTTATTAGAAAGAGAATAGAGTCTGGCCTTTTACATGGATTATATGAATTTCCCAATGTTGTTGGTAAAAAAGATCTGGAGGATATTCATTTGTTAGGCAGTGAATTTGGTCAAGTAAAAGATATTCAAAAAAGCATTTGTTATACACATGTGTTTACGCATAAAAAGTGGAAGATGCAAGCATATTTTATATTTTTAGAAAGTGTTTGTTGTAAAGATTTATTTTATTCTATTTCAGAGATAGAAACTATCTTTGCTTTACCTACTGCTTTTACTCCATTTTTATATGCATTGAAGGAGGTATTGAAATGAAAATAGTATCTTGGAATGTTGCTGGCATCAGAGCTTGTTTAAAGAAAGGATTAGAAGAATTTTTTAAAGAAGTAAATGCTGATATCTTTTGTATGCAAGAAGTAAAAGCAGAAGAAGATCAATTTGATTTTAGACCGGATGGATATATGATGTATTTATATCCAGCTATTCGTAAAGGATATTCTGGTACTGTTATTTTTTCTAAGATAGAACCTCTTTCTGTTCATTACGGAATAGGAGATAGTGAATATGATAATGAAGGGCGTAATATTACTTTAGAATTTCCAGACTTTTATTTGATAAATTGTTACGTTCCTAATGTGAAACGTGATCTATCTAGAATGCAATCTCGTATGCGTTATGAAGAATTGTTTTTAAATTATATTAAAAAATTAGAAGAGAAAAAACCAGTTGTTTTTTGTGGAGATATGAATGTGGCTCATGAAGAGATGGATATCAAAAATGCAAAATCTAATATTGGTAATGCTGGTTTTACTTATGAAGAACGTAATAAATTTAGTGTATTATTAGAATCTGGTTTTATCGATACCTTTCGTTATTTATATCCAGAAAAAAGTGATGCTTATACTTGGTGGAGCTATAGAAAAGGAGTTAGAGAGAAAAATATAGGTTGGAGAATTGATTATTTTGTAGTCTCTTGCTCATTTATTTCTAATATAGAAGATAGTCTTATTTATAAAGATATTTTAGGAAGTGATCATTGTCCAATTGGACTTGTTATTAAGGAGTAAAATAGAAAATTTTGTGTAGTTTGCATAATAAGATAATTATATAATTAAATATAAAAAATAAAAGTTCTCTACTATATTAAAAAGAATTTAGTATAGTAAGTTCTGCAAAATGAAAGATAGACAATGCATTTGAACTGTTTGTATAGTATGGATCTAGATAGAAATATCTAGATTTTTTAATTTATAAGGAATTTGCTTTTCTAAGATGTAAATTTGAAAACTTGGTAAAAAACAGTTGACAAGCGAACAAATGTAT
>CALVKH010000005.1 GCA_944332575.1 uncultured Bacilli bacterium
AATTTCTTATATATAGTATAATCATATTAGATAAATATATAATAGGGAGTTGGTATTATATGAAAATCAAAAAAATTGCGAAATCATCTATAATAATATTAACTTTAATATGTATTAGTATATGTTTAACTCCAATTGCTAAAGCATTAACTTATAATCAGTATACAGCAAGAACAATAGCTTATTTAGGTTTAAATGTTCGTAGTAGTGCTTCATCTAGTGCAACTATTGTAGGTAGTTTATCACATAACTCTACTTTTACATATACTGATAATGATGTAGTTGAAAACGAAAATGATTCTTGTAAAGAATGGATATATGTAGCTTCTAAAAACGGATATGTATGTAAAGAATATACAGAAATTACTAAAACCGAACAAATTACTGATAATAACGATAATGAAATGTCACAAATGACTGATGAAGAATTTGATGAATATTTAGATAGTCAAGGATTCACTGAAAGTTATAAAGAAAAATTAAAAGAACTTCATAAAAAATATCCTTCTTGGGTATTCAAAGGAGTTAAAACTAATCGTGATTGGGCAAGTACTGTCGAAGAAGAAAGTCAAATCGGATATAGCACTTACTATATGGATGCTATAAGAGAAGCGGCCGGACACGAAGCATATTTAAATACTGATAGTCACTATGATTGGTCTACTAATTTATTTACTGGATATGATGGATGGTTTTTCTTAGCAAACGAACAAACAGTAGCATATTTCTTAGATCCTAGAAATTATTTAAACGAATCAAGTATTTTTATGTTTGAAAGTTTATATTATGATGATAGTTATCAAACCAAAGATAAATTGACTAATATTTTAAGTACTGATAAGTATAATGATTATATTTACAACGCTGGACAGGAATTTAATTATTCCCCTATCGCTCTTGCAATAAAAATAAGACAAGAAGGAACAATTGGGAATAGACCTACCAATGGAACAACTAGTGTAAGGTGTAATTCTAGTAATTTATATGATGCAAATGGTACATTATATTTATCACCATTATATAATTTCTTTAATATAGGAGCTTCATCTAGTCCAAGTAATGCTGATTTAAATGGATTATGTTATGCTGCAACAACCAATGCTAATTATTTCTTGCCATGGAATACGAAAGAAAAAGCTATTAGAGGTGGAACTAAATGGATAGCAGCTAATTATGTTAGTGCTGGTCAATATACTAATTACTTTCAAAAGTTTAATACTGCTAATTCTAATACAGAAATTTGGCATCAATATATGACTAATTTGGAAGATCCTAAATCACAAGCTTCCATTTTATACAACTTATATGCTGAAACAAATATGTTAAGATCTGCTTTTGTATTCTACATTCCAATATATGATAATATGCCAGAGAAAACAGAACTTCCTACTCCAGGTAATCCAAATAACTGGTTAACTTCGTTAACTGTCAAAGTAGGAAATACAACCAATTCGGTATCTAATTTCAATGGTAATACTACTTCGTATACTATCAATGTTGCAAGTAATATCAATAATATCACAATAAATAGTACTACAGTAGCAAAAACATCATATGTTTCTATTGATGGTAGTGCTAAATCTTTAAAAACGCAATCAAAACAAGTAGCTTTAAAAAATAAAGAAAGTACTTTCAATATCGTGGTAACAGCTGGTAATGGTAATACAAAAACTTACACAATAAAAGTGATTAAAGAAGATGTACCAGCAGGAGAACAACCAACAATTGAAGAAATGCTAGAAAAAGCTAACTTAAACTACACAGCTGAATACATTAGTGGAATCACATTTGGTACTGGTAGTACTACTTTAACCAATCAATTATTAAAAACAAATAGTTTTGCTACAATTCAAATTACTAATAATCAGGGAGATGCGAAACCAACAGGAGCGTTAGGTACAGGGGATAAAGTAAAAATAACTAGCAATAATGAAACTAAAACTTTTGAAATAGTACTATTTGGTGATATTAATGGAGATGGTACTATTAATAATGTGGATTTATTAAGAGTACAAAAACATATTTGGAAAGATACTAATTTAACTGGTGCTTTTTATAAAGCAGCGGATATTAATAAAGATGGAGCTATTACTAATGTTGATTTATTAAAAATTCAAAAACATATTTGGAAAGATGCAATCATTTCTCAAAATTAAGGAGGTACAATATGAAATTAAGAAAAGGAAAACTATTAGGATTTATAATTCTCACATTATTTCTTGGATTTATATTTAAACTAGATGTTAATGCTGCTAGTGCTAGTGTATCAGTAACTAGTAATAAATCAAGTTTAGTTGTTGGTAATACAGTAACTTTTACTGTAAGAGTTCAAGCAGATAGTGCAATTGGTGCGTGGGATTATGCTACTAATGTATCTAGTAATTTAACTTATATTAGTGGTAGTCCAGTATCTAAGAGTGCTAATTTACCATCCAACAATTCAACTAAAGTAATTACTTATAGTTTTACATATCGAGCAAATTCGTCTGGAACCGCAACTTTTAATTTTAGATTAAGTAATTTATTAGATTATAAAACAGAAAGTTTAATGAGTTTCCCAGCTAATACTTCAAGAAATGTAAAAGTAATTACACAAAATGAATTAGAACAAAGTTATAGTAAAAATAATAATTTAAAAAGCTTATCAATTGAAGGATATCAATTATCCCCTACTTTTAATAAAAACACTTTAGAATATAACGTTGAAGTTCCTAATGATGTTACTAAAGTAAAAATAAATGCTATTAAAGAAGATAGTACAGCATCTATTCAAGGTACTGGTGAAAGAGAAGTTAGTGAAGGTAAAAATAAACTGGAAATCAAAGTTACTGCACAAAACGGATCAGTTAAAACTTATGTTATTAATGTAACTGTTAAAGAATTGGATCCAATTAAAGTTAAAGTAGACAATGAAGAATTTAATGTTGTTAGAAAAGAATCACAAATAACTGCTCCTAACTCCACATTTACAAACACAACTATTAAAATAAATGATTTAGAAGTACCAGCATTTGAAAATAAAGAACTTGGTTATATATTAGTGGGACTAAAAAATGAAGATGGAGATATTGCTCTTTATATATATGATGAAAAAGAAAATAGTTACACATTATATCAAGAATATAACTTTAAATCATCTATCATTTGTATTATTGATGACATAAATAAAATTCCAGAAGGATATGATGAAGTAAAAATAAAAATTGATGATAAAACAGTTACTGTTTATCAAAAAAACAAAGATTCTAAATTTTATTTATTCTATGGTGTTAATGTAGAAACTGGAAAAGAAAATTTGTATATCTATGATAGTGAAGAAGAAACAGTTCAACGTTATAATGATGACGAACAAAACACAGAAAATAAATCTAATGAAGAAATTTATCAATATATAATAATTGGTCTTGGATCATTACTAATTATTACTTACCTAGTGTTATTGATAACTTTAATCAATAATAGTAGGAAAAAAAAGAGATTAGAAATGAAAAGAATGTCTAAAAAAAGAAGAAGAAGATTAGAAAATGAAGAAAACAATAACAATAATAATGACAATAATAGTGATGATAACAATACCGATAATACTGAGATTCAAGAACATAATGATGAAAAAGAAGAAAGTTAATTTCTTCTTTTTTAACGTAAATAAAAATCTTATTAAATTGAAAATATAGACAAAAACTTATTTTCATAGTATAATTTCATAGTTAGTTCTTTTATTATTAAAGAAAGGAGAAAACATGAATAAAAACCAAAAAGAAACTAAAATAATAGTTCTAGGTGGTTTAGGTGAAGTCGGAAAAAACATGTATTGTGTAATGCATGATGACGAAATTATTATTATTGATGCGGGTGTTTCTTTTCCAGATGGCGGGCTTTTAGGAATAGATTATGTTTTACCAGATTATACTTTTTTAAAACAAAATCAAGATAAAATCAAAGCTTTAGTTATAACTCATGGACATGAAGATCATATTGGTGGTATACCATTTTTATTACAATCAGTAAATATCCCTGCAATTTATGCACCTAACCAAGCGAAAGAACTTATTGCTTTAAAACTAGAAGATCGTAATATTAGATACGATAATTTATTTGTTTATACGGATAAAGACGTATTAAAATTTAAGAATATTCAAGTAGAATTTTTTAGAACAACTCACTCTATTCCTGATTCGCATGGAATAGTAATTACTACTCCTAATGGTAGAATTGTAACTACAGGAGACTTCAAATTTGATTTTACTCCTATAGGACCTATGGCTGACTTACATAAAATGGCTGAATTCGGTAAAAAAGGTGTAGATTTACTTATAAGTGATTCTACTAATGCTTTAAATGAAGGTATTTCTATTAGTGAGACTAAGGTAGATAATGCTTTAAATGAAATATTTGATAAGCATGAAAACAGTCGTATTATCATTGCTACTTTTGCATCAAATATATATAGGTTAAAACATATTATTGAAACATGTTATAATCACAATCGAAAATTATGTGTATTTGGTCGTAGTATGGAAAATAACATTGAAATATCAATTAAAGGTGGATATATTAATCACAAAGATATATTAATAACTCCTGAAGAAGCTAACAACTTAAAGCCTAAAGAAGTAACTATACTTTGTACAGGTTCACAAGGAGAACCACTAGCTGCACTATCTAGAATCGCTAATAATAGCCATAAACAAATAAAATTAAGACCAGATGATGTTGTAGTATTTTCTTCTTCTCCTATTCCAGGTAATGCTTTATCTATTGGGAGAACAATAAATAAATTATACTTACAAGGAGTAAAAGTTTATACCAATACATCATTAAATGATATCCATACATCCGGACACGCTAATATTGAAGAGTTAAAATTAATGATTAGATTAATTAACCCTAAATATTTAATGCCTTTTCACGGAGATTATCGTATGCTTAAAAATCACGCTAATATTGGTATTGAATGTGGTATTCCTAAAGAAAATACATTTGTATTACAAAATGGAGATGTCTTAATTTTAAAAAATCATGTGATTACTAAAGGAGAACCAGTTATTGCTAGCGATATATATGTCGATGGTAACAGATTAGGAGAAATAAACGGAGCTGTTCTAAGAGATAGAAAAATAATGGCCAGTGACGGAATACTAGTAGTTATAGCTAATATAGATATGAAAAATAAAACATTGTTAATTAAGCCAAATATTACTACAAGAGGATTTATATTAATAAATGAAAATGAAGAACTAATAAGAAAAATAGAAAATATAGCAGCTAATGCTATACAAAATAAATTAAAAGAAGACAATGTTTCTTTCAATGATATTAAGAGTCAAATAACTACTGACTTATTTCCATTTATATATGAAACAACTGGTAGAAAACCAATTATCCTACCAGTAGTACTTGATATAAAGAAAAATAATAATTAAAAAAGAGTAATTAATT
Source organism: uncultured Bacilli bacterium (assembly GCA_944332575.1). Classification (GTDB taxonomy): domain Bacteria; phylum Bacillota_I; class Bacilli_A; order RF39; family UBA660; genus RGIG3091. The sequence goes on from CALVKH010000005.1 coordinate 5,440, forward strand.
TACTCTTTTAATTTATTTTAATAACGTAAGGAGAATTTAAAGTTCCATCTCCTTGGGTAATTTCAATATCTGACTTGAGATTAATGACCGGACGAACTGCCACTGTGCTAAAGGGTGCGGCAGTAGTTCTCAAGACCCCGTACTCCATCATATAAAACATAGTAGCTGGTGCATTAGCAACAGGAGAAGCAGAATAGCCTGGAGACATCATCCAATAGCCATAATCTATATGTAAATAATGAGAAAGCGTCGTTCCACTCGAACATGACCCTGCATATGCAGCTTCATCTGCTGTTATTAATCCTATTGGATAATCTAATGCTTTATTTCCTTTATTACTACTAGTAGTTGTATATAAATCATTACTTTGTGGACAACTAAATTGTGGTGCTTTATTTGTCTCTAGCCGACTATATGCTCCATAGTGAGTTGCAGTGGTACCTATTCCTGTTCCACTACTCAAACTTCTATCTCCACAAAATCCACTGTCTGCTATATAAGAAGCATAACTTAATAAGTTCTCTTCATACCATGTATCTAATACTGTTTTGATTGTACTATCATGGGTATTAGCATGTGTCTCTTCATAACTAGTACCTCCTGGTGTTCCATACATATATCCTACATATGCATTGTCATTCCATTCTTCATTAAATGCACCTTCTCCTATCGTCGCAGCACTTCTTGTTGCATCAGGAGTTTCTCCTTGATAGATTAATCTGATACTAGAGTCCTCATTGATTCTTATAATTCTCCAGTAATATCCTGCAAAACTTACATAATTGTTTGTTACTGCTCCTCTAAAATAGTATGTCCTTTGGTTGTTTTCAGTATTAGTGGATGTATAATATAATCCTTGTCCATTGGTTGCACTACTTGGCTGACTAAAATCAATACTATCATCACTTTGTGGTGTATTATCACTTAATATAGCATTTACTAAGGTTGGTTTTCCCGTATCTTCATTATCGATATTAGGATCACTTGGAGTTAAACTTTGTCCATCATCTTGGATACATTCTATATTCATAATAAGTTCTTTTGTTGTATCACTTGGTATACTGGTTGCATTTATATCAAACTCCACTATTATTTTAAAGGTCTTTGTTGCATTGGATGCTAATCTTTCTTGATTCTGTATCCCTTCTATCGTGTATATTATCACATAACTTCCTGTTGTTTGTACATTTACTTCATTGATAATGGCATCTACACTTCCACTATTTTTTATGGTGATACTATATTCTATCTTATCTCCTGGTTTTCTTAATCCTGCATTAAATGTAGCATTAGTACCATTGTAGGTTGGATTTTCTATATTATAGGCTGTTCCTGTAATATTACTGGTAATAGAGGTTATTTCTATATTCCAAGTACTTGTGATATTTCCTGTTCCATTAATAGTTAATCTTGTCATAAGTGCTGCATACACCACTACCATTACTAGTACTGCTACCATCATTACTCCTATTATTATCTTTTTCTTATTACTATACATAATATCACTCCGTTATTATTTGTTCTATATACATTATACCCCCCCTCCCCAGAAAATTTTCAATATTTTTTTTAGGGGCTTACATTTTTTGACAGGGCATCGTATCTTATAAAAAAAAGATAGTCTTCACTATCCAATTATTTTACATAATCTCTTACTGGTTTCAATCTGCTTCTTTCCTCCTATAACATTCGACAAAAAAAGAGGCTTATTTTGCCTCTTCTTGTGCTCTTGTTTCTCTTACTACAGTTACTTTAATAGTACCTGGATATTGCATAGTTTCTTCTATTTTATCCTTAATATCTCTAGCTACTTTATGTGCTGTTAAATCATCAATTTCATCTGGTTTAACAATAACTCTTAATTCACGTCCTGCTTGTACAGCATAAGTCTTTTCAATTCCATCCATTTCGTTCGCGATATTTTCTAGTTGTTCCAAACGCTTAATATAATTTTCTAGTGAATCATTTCTAGCACCTGGTCGTGATGCTGATAGGCTATCAGCAATAGCTACAATAATAGATATAATTGATGTAGCTTCTGTATCACCATGATGAGATGCAATAGCATTAATTACTACGTTATTTTCATTATACTTTTTAGCTAAATCGACACCTATTTCAACATGGCTTCCTTCAATTTCATGATCAACAGCTTTTCCAATGTCATGTAATAGTCCTGCTCTTTTAGCTAAAGCAATATTTTCTCCTAATTCACCAGCGATAAGTCCCGCTAAATGAGCTACCTGCTTAGAATGCTCTAAAGCATTTTGACCGTAACTTGTTCTAAAATATAATTTACCGATCAATTCTATTAATACTGGATCAACTTTAGTAATTCCTAATTCAAATAAAGCATCATTACCATATTCAATAATTTTAGCTTTCATTTCCTTACTTACTTTATCGTATAATTCTTCAATTCTAGTTGGATGAATACGTCCATCTTTAATTAATGTTTCTAGAGTAACTCTAGCAATTTCACGACGCAGTGGATCAAAACTAGATAACACTACTGCTTCTGGTGTATCATCAATAATTAAATCAACTCCAGTAATTGCTTCAATAGTTCTTATATTTCTTCCTTCTCGGCCAATGATACGACCTTTCATCTCATCATTAGGTAATGTTACTACTGTAACTGTTTGTTCATTAGCTAAATCTGCTGCATATCTTTGCATTGATAAAACCACTAAGTCTTTAGCTTTCTTGTCAGCAACTAATTTTGCTTCATTTTCTTTTTCTTTGATGTATACTGCTATTTCTTTTGACATTTGCTCTTCTACTTTTTTCATCATTAAATCGTGAGCTTTGTCTTTGCTTAAACCGGATATTTTACTTAGTAAATCAAGTTGTTCTTGTTTTAAGTCTTCCACTTTTGCACGTTCGCTTTGGATCTCTTCTTGTTTAGATAACAAACTATTTTCTCTCTCATCTAGAGCAATATCACGTTTTTGATATAACTCCTCTCTCTTATCCATATTATTTTCACGCTGAATAAGACGATCCTCAGAAATCTTTAATTCATTTTTCTTTTCTTTTATTTCTTTATCGGTTTCTATTTTTAATTTATGTATTTCTTCTTTTGCTTCTAATAAAGAATCACGTTTCGCTTTCTCAGCCTCTTTTTTAGCTTTTTCTTTTATTTCTTCTGCTTTTTTAGTAGAATTTTTTTCTTTTATATTATTAGCTAAAAAACTTCCCGCAACACCAGTTGATAATCCAATTACGACTAGCAAAATGGAGAATAATAAGTCCATATTTTACCTCCATTTCTATTTATGTTAAAATTTTTTTAATCATTAACATCTATATCTATTGTAGTTTTTATTTGTTTATAAGTCAAGAAAAAAGAGTATTGCTACTCTTTTAAAAATTATTCTTTAGGGTTGTTTTTCTTAATAGAAATACCATAATAATCTCTTATTTTTGTTTCTAACTCATCACACAAATCTTTCTTTTCTTTCAATAATAATTTAACATTTTCTTTACCTTGTCCTAATTTTTCTCCGTTATATGCAAACCATGCACCACTTTTTTCAATAATATTAGCATTAACTGCTAAATCAATGATTTCTCCTTCCCTACTTACACCTTCACCATACATAATATCTACTGTTGCTGTTTTAAATGGTGGTGCTACTTTGTTTTTTACAACCTTAACTGTTGTCTTACTACCAATGACATTTTCTCCTAACTTTAATTGTTCGCTACGTCTTACATCAAGTCTAATAGTAGAATAGAATTTTAAAGCTCTTCCTCCAGTCGTAGTTTCAGGATTACCAAACATCACTCCTACTTTTTCACGCAATTGATTGATAAAAATAGCAATAGTATTTGTTTTATTAATAGTACCAGATAATTTTCTTAAAGCTTGAGACATAAGTCTTGCTTGAAGCCCTACATGAGAATCTCCCATTTCACCATCAATTTCAGCTTGTGGTACTAACGCTGCTACCGAATCAATTACTATAATACTTACCGCTTCACTTCTTACTAACGCTTCACAAATCTCTAAAGCTTGTTCACCAGTATCTGGTTGTGATAAAAGTAATTCATTAATATTTACTCCTAAACTTTTTGCATAATTAGGATCTAATGCATGTTCTGCATCAATAAAAGCTGCTCTACCTCCTTGCTTTTGTGCTTCTGCAATTGCATGTAATGCAAACGTTGTTTTACCACTTGATTCTGGACCATAGATTTCTATGATTCTTCCTTTAGGATATCCACCTATTCCTAATGCAATATCAAGAGATAAAGATCCGCTAGGACATACATCTATTTCCATGTGTTTATTATCTCCCAATCTCATGATCGAACCTTTACCAAATTGTTTTTCAATATCACTTAATACTTGTTCTAATGTCTTATCTTTATCTGTTATTTTACTCATTTATATTACCTCCATAATTTTTACTACATTTAAATCATACACTATTTTTTTATGAATTGCAAGAGTTTTTCAAACAATTGTTTGATTTTAACTTTTTCCTTTATTTTTAAGCATAAAAAAAGATTTTTCCTAAGAAAATCTTTAATTTTTTTCATCTTTTTTATCTAAAATTAATTTTTTATTCATATTGTAATATTCAATCATAGATATAATAGACATAATTGTTGCAAAGTATAATAAGAAATCTGCTACTCTAATATTAATTAATTCAAATGGTAAATTATAGAAGAAAGTAAGAGCTGTACCTATCATTAATGAAGCTGTTTTTAATTTACCGGAACCAATAGCTGCTACTACTTTACCACGACTAGCTGCTTCCATTTTAATAGCGTTAACAATGATATCTCTTAAAACAATTACTACAGGAATAATAGCATTGATAAATCCATTAGCTGCTAAAATAATTAATACTGAATTTACTAATACTTTATCAGCTATCGCATCTAACATTTTACCAGTATTCGTAATAAGTCCATAACGCCTTGCTATATATCCATCTAAAAAATCAGTAAAACTAGCAATGATAAATAATCCACCTGCTATTAAATATCTAGAATCCACTAAAATATCACTAATATAAAATTGTGGAAAACTAATATTAACTGCATAAAATGGAAATAACATAATGATAATAATTAAAATTGACATAACAATTCTTGAAATTGTTAATTTAGTAGGTATATTCATATTTAACTCCTCCACTACTTAATTCTTGATTTATTATTGGTTCTTTTGGTTCTAATAATTTTATCAATATTAATAATAAGATAATAACAATTACGAATGCTCCAACAAAAATCAATAAGCCTTTTATATTAAACTTCTTTCTTTTTATTTTAGTATAAGGGGAATGAATCGTTTTTTTTGCTTCCTCATTAGCTTTTTTTTCAGCTTCTAAAATATCTGATAACGAAATTTTAGAAGTATGTTCAAACATAAAATCATTAAATTCATCCGCTACTTTTTCTGGATCAAGTCCAAGATATTTAGCATAATCCCTTATTTTTGTTTTTAAACTAAGAACATCTTTAAATGCTCTTATATTACCTTCTTCAATATTTTCTAAGTCATCTTTTGAAATATCTAAATCTTCAGATGCTTCCTCTAATCCTACACCATTAGATTCTCTTTGTTCTTTTAAATACTCTCCTAAATCTTTCAAGACAACACCTCTTTAATAGAAAAAAATAGTACTTTATAAGCCATGTTCTGTTCCTATTTCTAGGCGACAAACATTTATCTACCATTACTGGTCCTTAACTCCGTTTGATTCCTTCGTTAAAGTTCCCCTACCAAATTTGGGTTTCTCGCTCGTGGGGTTTACCGCGTTCCACTTCATCTATTTCTAGAATATTCGTCACTATGGCACTTTACGACTACTCTAATCATATCTCATGACTTAGATTATTTCGTCTCCGTTAGAATTTCTACCTAAGGTTATTTTTTCCCTTAGCACGAACACTAAGAACATCTCAGTTCTTGCGAGCATGGACTTTCCTCTACATAATTACTATATAGCGTTTGTCAAAGTACTATTCTTCTTCTTTTCCGTATACTATTTTTTCAAGTTGTGATAATCTTCTAATAACATCAACATTAGTAACTTCTTTACTATCACTACTCTTAGCAATCTCAATACTCATTTTTAAATTACGAATTTCTTGTTTTAATTTCATAATTTCTTCAAGTAATGATTCTTTTTCTTTTTCACTATCTTTCAAAAGTTCAATGAATTGTTCATAATCTCCAATAACAACATCTAGAAATTGATCTACTTCTTTTAGTCTATATCCTCTAGTATCTATTTTGAATTCTTTTTCTAGTATGTCTTGTGGAGTTAAGGTTATCTTATTTTGATACATAAATTTCACCAATCCCTTACTTTTATATTATCACAAAATTTGCTTATTTTGTCAACCAATACTCATTATTTCTTATATCCTCTTTTAGTTACTCTATTTCTATAAATTAGTCGGGAAATCATTATGTTTTCACTGATTCTATTCATAACATCTATTACATTTTCTCTTATCATTTTATCCTCCATGAACAAATAATATAATAATTTAATTCTTCTTGTCTTATTTTCGACAAAACTAGATAAAAAAAGTCATTTTTTAGGATATGAATAAAATATTAAAAAATATAGAAAAAAATATTAATATATAGTATAATTTAATATAGGTGGTTTTATGAAATACCCTAGTGGAATAAAATTAAATACAGCTAAGAATATTACTTATGATAATAGGGGTATGAATTTAGAAGAAGATATTAATATCACTAATAGATATTATATTGATAATAATATTGCTTTTATCTATAAAAAACCTACTCCAATTCAAATAACTAAAGTAGAATTTTCTTGCAATAATGCTATTATTAAAGAAGCTTACTTTAAGGAGCCATCCACTACTGATTATAATGGATTATATAAAGGTAAATATATAGATTTTGAAGCAAAAGAAACAGAATCAAAAACTTCTTTTCCTCTAAAAAATATTCATAAACACCAGATCAATCATATAAAAAATATTGTTAATAATAATGGTATAGCTTTTATTATTGTTAGATTCAATAAATTAAACAAAACCTTTCTATTATTAGGAGAAGATTTAATACAGTTTATAACTAATAATGATAGAAAATCTATTCCATTAGATTTTTTTAACAAAAAAGCATATTTGATCGAAGAAAAATACTCGCCTAGAGTTGATTATTTAAAAATAATTGATTTAATATATGGAGGTAAAAATGAAAACGAGTAAAAATAATAAATCGGGGATAAAATATACAAATAAAAAAACGCGTTCAAAAACTACCACAAAACATAATAAATCTTTTAATATAAAAAAGCTTGACATAAATAGTATTATTTTTATATTAATTGGAATTATATTATTAATATTATTAATTAAGTTTATTGGATTAATATTTACGGTTATCATGATTGTAGGTATTATCTTGATCTTATTATTATCTAAACTATTTAAAAGGTTACGTAGAAAGAAAAGTACTAGAATTATAGTAAATATTATATTAATAATTTTCTTAGTTCTATGTATTGCAGGATGCATTTTAGCTGGAGTATTCTTCTTTTATGTAGTAAGTAAAGCTCCTGAATTCGACGTGTCAAAACTAGAACGTTCTGAGTCAACAATTCTTTATGATATGAATAATAACGTTTTTAGCGAACTTGGAACAGAAAAAAGAGAGGAAATTAGTTATGATGAATTAAGTCAATCCTTTATTGATGCTCTAATTGCAACGGAAGACTCTAGATTTTTCCAACATAACGGATTTGACGCGGCAAGATTCTTAAAGGCTTCCTTAGGTCAAGTTGCAGGAAACAGTAGTGCTGGTGGTGCTTCTACTCTTTCCATGCAAGTTGTAAAAAATAGTTTCACTGATGCAAAATTAGATTCTGGATTTGAAGGAATAGTTCGTAAGTTTACTGATATATATCTTGCTGTATTCAAATTAGAAAAAACTTATAGTAAACAAGAAATCATTGAGTTTTATGTAAATATTCACTTTATGGGATCTGGTGCTTATGGAGTAGAACAAGCTGCTCAAACTTATTTTGGAAAATCAGCTAGCGAGTTAAATCTTTCTGAGTCTGCTCTATTAGCTGGGTTATTCCAATCACCAAATACATATGACCCATTTAAAAATCCTGAAAAAGCTACCGAGAGAAGAAAAACAGTTCTTAAGTTGATGGTAACTCATGGCTATATAACTTCTGAAGAAAGAGACATGGCTAATGCAATTCCGGTTACTAGCCTACTTGTTACCAACAATAGAAATACTAGTGCTTATCAATCATATATCGACCAAGTAGCTGATGAAATTCAAGATAGATATGGTGTTAACCCATATAATACTCCTATGCTAATTTACACTAATATGGATACTACGAAACAAGCTGGTATGGATGCCATATTTAATGGAACTTCTTATGCTTGGGTAGATGAAGTAGTTCAAGCTGGTGTTGCAGTAATTGATGTTGATACCGGTAAGATTGTAGCTATTGGTAATGGTCGAAATAAAACTGATGCTCTTACTTTAAATTATGCTAGTGGAATTAAAAGACAAATAGGATCAACCGCTAAACCACTATTCGATTATGCCCCAGGTATGGAATATAATAACTGGTCTACTTATACAATGTTCGAAGATAAAGAATACTATTATTCTTCTGGTCAGCCAATAAGAAATTCTGACCGTACTTATATGGGATGGATGACTTTAAGACGTGCCTTAGCTCTATCTAGAAACGTCCCTGCTCTACAAGCTTTCCAACAAGTAGATAATAAAAAAATAACTGAATTTGTTACTAATTTGGGTATTACTCCTGAAATAGATAAATATGGTAATATTCATGAAGCACATTCTATCGGAGCATTTACTGGTTCTAACGCCTTAGAAATGGCCGCTGCTTATGCTGCTTTTGCTAATGGTGGTACATATTATGAACCTTATACAGTAAATAAAGTTGTATTTAGAAACACTGGTGAAGAAGATGAATATGAACCTGAACCAGTAGACGCAATGAGTGATTCTACAGCATTCATGATTACTGAGTGCTTAAAAACTGCAGTTACTTCTGGTTTAAGTAGCGGAGCTAGAATTGAAGGAGTTAATGTGGCAGCTAAAACTGGTACTACTAATTATCCAGAAGATGTAATAACTAGTCAAGGCTTACCTAATGATATTGTAAGTGATGCTTGGATTGTTGGATATGACCCTGAATATTCTATTGGCGTATGGTATGGATATCCTGAACTAGATGCAACGTATAACCTACCACAACTTGAAGCTGTTAATGAAAGAGCACGTTTATTTAAAGCTGTGGGTAATATCGTATTTAATAAAAATTATCAAAACTTCAAAGTTCCTAGTAGCGTTGTTTATTCAGCAGTAGAATTAGGATCAAGTCCTGCTATGTTACCTAGTGATGACACTCCACAGGATCAAATTTCTTACGAATATTTTAAAGCAGGAACAGAGCCAACTGAAGTGTCTACTAAATATTCTAAATTAAAAAATGTTACTAATTTATCAGTAACATATAATCCTACTACTTTAACGGTTAACATGACCTGGTCAAAAGCTAGTAAAACTAATGCCAAGGATGAATATGGTAGTTTTGGATATAAAGTGTACAAAGATGGTGAATATTTAGGATTTACAGAAGATAATTATTTCATTATTTCTGATGAAGATGATCCGTTTGGGACTTATAAAGTTGTAACTACTTATGAAGATTATAGTGGTATGGACAGTAGTGGTGCTACTTTCACTTTAGATGAAGGAGCTGCTTATACTGCTGAATTCCTAGTACCAAATACTAGAACTTATGCAATAGGAAGCGACATAGATAGTTGGGATAGAAACCCATCCTCTAGTGATGTTAGGTTATATAAAAATGGTGAAGCTATAGATGGATTTAGAACTATTATATCAATAAAAAATTCCAGTGGCGAGGTAGTTGGAAATATTACAACCAACAATAAAGAAGTTTATACTATCACCTACAGAATTACTTATGATTCTGAAGATGTTGCAACTATATCTAGAAAAGTAACGATAGAGTAATCTATCGTTTTTTTACAAAAAAAAGTGGCATACTATCATAAAAATAGATCCTATTAAAAAATATTTAGTAGTTCTTAATATATTATTATATTTTAATGATGCAGGAATTAATTCATAAACTGCTATGGATATCATTATTCCAGCTATGATAGCAAATAAAATACTCATAACAAATTCATTCATATAAGGGGCTAGAAATAAATAAGCAATAATAGCACCAATTGGTTCTGATATACCAGATACAAAAGTGAACAATAGAGATTTTAGCTTACTTCTAGTACTATAATAAATAGGAACAGAAATACTTATTCCTTCTGGAATATTATGCAAAGTTATTGCTAAAGCTAAGGATAAACCTAATTGAATATCCTTAGTAGAAGTCATAAAAGTAGCAATACCTTCTGGTACATTATGTAAAATAATTGCTATCATCGAAATTATTCCTACTTTAAATAACCCTTTATCATTGATTTTATTAGAAGATTTAATATCAGGAATATATTTATTAATAAGCATAGATAGTGCTATCCCTAAAACAATAAAAATTAACGATAATAAAATAGCTGGGATTAAATAATAAATATTTAAAAATCCACTTATCGAACTAGGAATAAGATCAGTAAAACTAATTGTTAACATTACTCCGGATGCGAATGCAAGGGATGCACATATTATTTTTTCACTATTCTTAACTTTAAAGAAAATTAAAATAGCCCCTAGCATTGTTGATAATCCAGCCATCGATGTAATTAAAAAACTATATTCAATATTACTCATATATTATCACCCATTTAAATATATGAAGAAATATTATTTAAATACAAAAAAGGATTGTTATCTTTTGAACAATCCTTTTATTTTTCTTAATAATTTATAAACTTTATTGAAAGAAGATACTTCTAATTCAAATTCTCCTATATACTCAATTACATTTCCCCCAAAACCTTTTTTAAATTCATAAACACCATAATATTTATTCTTAGGATCAAAATCACCTGTGATACCATAAAAATTACAATACTTAAATCCCTCTTTATAGGCATCTTTAATATGTTTTTCATACATTTGATATTTAGGAGTAAAATCCTTATAATCAACTAAAACACCGCTAGATAATGTTAAATATTCATTACCTGAACGAATAGATAATAAACATCCAATATCTTTTCCTTTAGGATTTTCTTTTTTAAATTTTTCTGCACGTTTTAATTCGTGTTCATATTTTTCAATAAGAGCATCAGAAGTTTTTTTCTGGTTTCTTAATTTATTTCCAACATTATCTTTATCAAACTTTAATGCAATTTCTTTATTTTTTTCTTTTTCATCTTCTAATAACTGTTTTGTATGATCTAAGTATACATCTGGATTTAGATATGCAATATAAATAGTCATTAAATCCTTCATATTTTTATACATCTTTTTATAATAATCTAAGCTTCGATAAAAGAAATCTTTTCTTTTAGCAGTTATTTCGAATATTTCAGTCATAACATTTAAGTCATCAATATGTCCTACTCTCACTTGAAGACCTTTTTTATATGTAGATTCTATATTTTTTCTAGTACTTTTAGAAAATTTACTCTTCTTAGTTTCATAATCTTCATCTAATTCTAGCAAATATGCCCATCTAGCTTGTCTTGTTTCTAAATAAGTATTAAATCCAAAATGTTTAAACCCTAATTTTTTTAAATTATTTACCGATAAGTCATCCCCATCACCTAATATATCTCCATCACTACTACGTACTCGGTAAATAACATTAGGATCAATTGTTAAAGTAAAACCATGATGCTTTTTTATATATTTTTTTAGTTCTGTAACAAAGAAACTTAATAAATCAAAATCGTGATAATCGACGATTAATCCACGTGGCGCATAAAACATAGATTTATTTAGAATAGTTTTTGATTCTAAAAGAAGTGATGCTGCTATTACTTTTTTGTTTTTCTTAATGCCTACAAGATGAACAATATCACCATATTCTTTCTTTAAATGACCTAATTCTATCGATTGCATAAAAGAAGATTGACTGTTAGAATTATAAAATTTTCTATATTCCTCTTCCTTTAAAATAACAAACTCCATAAGTATTCACCTCTATTGTAATCTTTATATTATTAATATTAACAAAAAATAGAAAAGAAATCTATTTTTTAGCTTTACATATATCTTTTAATTTACAATTAGCACAATTAGGCGATGCTGCTTTACAATGATATCTACCAAATAACACTAATTGATGATGACGTTTTGACCAATTTTCTTTAGCAAATTTTTTCATTAACTTCTTCTCTATTTTAGCAACATCATCATTTTTTCTCGCTAAATTTAGTCTTTTACTAACCCTCGCTACATGTGTATCCACAGCAATAGCTGGAACATCAAATAAATTGCTTAAAACAACATTAGCTGTTTTTCTACCTACTCCTGGCATTTTTTCTAAAGAAGCTCTATCATTGGGTACCTTGCCATCATATTCATTTAATAAAATATTAGCTATTTCTTTTACAAAAACAGCTTTTTTATGAAAAGTACCAATTGGTTTAATAATTTCCATAATATCATTAATATCTGCTTTACTTAAAGCTTCTAGATTAGGATATTTATCAAATAAAATACTAGTTACACTATTCACTCTTTTATCTGTTGTTTGGGCACTTAATACTACCGCAATTAATAACTCATAATCCTTATTATAATTTAATTCACAGCGAGGATCAGGAAACAATTCATCTAAATATTTTTCTAACTCTTCTACCACTACTCATCATCCTCTAACCAATTATACTCAAAAACTTCTAACTTTTCTTCTTTCTTTTCCTTATATTGAGATCTATTTTTTTCCACATCAGATGCATTCTTTATTCCTTTTTTATTCCATTCATATAGAATTTTATCAATATAACGTAAATTGCTTACTCCATTAAAAGTCGCTTCCTTTAGTGCTTCCTTAATTAGCTCATTAGATATTCCACTATCGATCCAAGCTTTTACTATTTCATATTCAATTGGACTTAAAGTTCTACCAAATTCCTCTTCTATTACTTGAAAAATAGTAGAATCCTCTCCTTCTTCTTGATTATTTAATTCATCAATAATTAACATACTTATCTTTTGATAAAAATTTTCCAAAGAAATATATTCTTCCATAATATTTTTATCATTTTTAATAACTTCTAAATTAATTAACTTATTATCAGTTAATTTACTAATGATACTCATTACATCTTTTATATCTATTCCTAGATCTTCCTCTATAGTATTAGGGTCAAAAATTATCTTTTCTCCTTGATTATATAAATACATTAAAAAAATAAATTCTTCTAAATTAATGTTTAACTTAGAATAACTCTTGTATAAATATAATGGTATAACAATATTCTTAGATTTAAGAATATCAATTACTTTTTTATTTTTCATATAATCCCCCCTAATAATTATGAACAATATATTCTTTTAAAATATCATTGTTATTTTCTAATTTATTATTTAAAATCAATGTCGTAATATCGTTATAGATATTTTTTAAGTATGATCCTCCACTTCTATTCAATATCTTCATTATTTCTTCACTAGTAATATCTATATCGTGTTTATTAGTAATAGGTAACATTTCAAATTTATTAGCAATTTCCTTTTTATCAATTCCTTTGATACTTCCTGCTATACTATTAACATATAAACCATATTGATACAATACTTCATTATCTAAATTATTTTTATTTAGTGCTTCTCTTATCTTCTTTATTAATTCTGATTCATTCTTAGAAAATGGATAATTAGGACTAATATTTAGGGAAGCCCAAATACCCATAATATCCACATTTAGTTTTATTTCATCAAGATTATATATTTCTAATTCATGATCAAGTTCTAATTCTTTTAATAAAGATACTCCATATTTAGCATTAGGGCTTGAGAATATTTTATCCAATTCTTCACGTTTACGTTGATAAGATAAATTTTTTAAATAACTTTTAGTATGTTTAATTGCATCTTTTACTTCATCACTTAATTCAAAATTAAGTATGGTAGCAAATCTTATCGCTCTTAAAATACGTAATGAATCTTCTTGAAATTTATCAAAACTATTTCCTACTGTTCTAATTTCTTTTTGCTCTAAATCTTTCTTACCGTTTAATAAATCGATAATTTCTCCACGACTATTCATGCATATAGTATTAATCGTAAAATCTCTTCTTTTTAAATCTTCTAATAAATCATTAATATATTCAAATTCAATCGGTTTACGATTATTAATATAAGTTAATTCTCTTCTAAACGTTGTTATTTCAAATCTAGTATTATGAACAAAAACAGTAACTGATCCATATTCAACTTTTGGAATAAAAATATCATTAAATATTTGTTTTATATCCATAGGAGTAGCATCAGTAGCTATATCCACATCAAGTGATTCACGCCCCAACAAATAATCTCTTACAAAACCTCCAACAATATAAGCTTTAAATCCATGTTCTTCTATTTTTTTTAGTACTTTTAACGATGTTTTTAACATAGAATTCCTCCCTTATAATTATATCAAATTTACATATAAAGTTAAAGCCCAAAAAAAACAGAGTTTAGTAACTCTGATTTTCATAATATTAGTTAACTGCGTCTTTTAATGCTGATCCAGCTTTAAATGTAACAGCGTTTCTTGCAGCTATTTTAACTGTTTCACCAGTTTGTGGATTACGTCCTTCACGAGCAGCTCTCTTTGAAACAGCGAATGTTCCAAATCCTACTAGTGGCACTTTATCTCCTTTAACTAATGCTTCAGTGATAGTAGCAAATGTAGCATCGATTGCTCTTGTAGCATCTGCTTTTGTTAATCCAGCAGCAGTTGCAACAGCTTCTACTAATTCTGCTTTTTTCATAATATTATTACCTCCGTATTTTCATTTTAAGCACTATATGCTTACATATATAAAATATCATGTTTTTAATACAAAAGCAATGATTTTATGATTATTTTACAGTGTTTTTATTAAATTACTATTGCAATTAAATTATTAGATCCTTTATTTACCACTTTACTTAAAATGTTACTTAATTTATAACGAACATTATCAGGCATTAACGATATCTTAGACTGAATTCCTTCTTGTACAATAACATCTAAGCTACGACCAAATATTTCGCTTTTCCAAATATTAGATGGATTAGTTTCATAATCTTTCATTAAATAATTAATCAGTTCTTTACTTTGTACTTCGCTACCAATGATCGGTTCAAAAGTTGACTGAACATCTACTCTAATCATATGAATAGAAGGTGCGACTGCTTTTAATTTAACTCCATAACGTGAACCTTGTTTGATAATCTCAGGAGTATCTAATTTCATATCATTTAATGTTGGAGATGCTACACCATAACCTGTTTGTTTCACCATTTTTAAGGCATATTTAATTTGATCATACTCTGTCTTTGCTTCATTATACTCTTGGAATAGCGATAATAATTCTGCTTTATTTCTAACATCAATCTTAATGATATCTTTTAATACTTTATTATATAGTTCTGCTGGAGCCTCTAGCGATACAATAACCTCCCCTGTTGCAGGATCAACATTCGATAAATAAGCTTTTTCAATATTTTCATTACCTAAGAAATGTTTAGTAATATTTTCAATATCACGTAATTTATCTACTTCTACGATACTTTCTTTAATACTATCGATATAACTTTGCTTAATTGGATTCTTACTATTTAAAATAGCAATCCACTCTGGCATATTAACTTTTACTTCTAAAATAGGAAATTCATATAAAGCTTCTCTTAAAATATTATATATATCTTTTTCTGTCATGGATTCAATACTAATAGGCATTACTGGTACATTATGTTCTTCTTTTAATGATTCGGCAAGTCTTTCTGTCTCAGGTAGTGTTGGATGTGTTGAATTTAGTAAGACAATAAATGGTTTCCCTAATTCTTTTAGCTCTCTAATCACTCTATTTTCTGCCTCTAAATAATCATTTCTACTAAACTCTCCAATGGATCCATCCGTAGTTACTACAATACCAATAGTCGAATGATCTTTAATTACTTTTTCAGTACCTAATTCTGCTGCTTCAACAAAAGGAATTTCTTCGTTATACCAAGGACATTTAACCATACGAGGACCATTTTCATCCTCTGCTCCTTTAGCATTATCGATGATGTAACCTACACAATCGATTAGTCTAATGTTACAACTAAAATCATCTATTTCTACTTTTGCTGCTGTATTCGGAACAAATTTAGGTTCAATAGTCATAATAGTTTTTCCACTAGAACTTTGTGGAATTTCGTCTAATGCTCTTTTCCTTTCATATTCATCTTTAATATTAGGAACAACTAACGTCTCAATTACTTTCTTAATAAAAGTACTCTTACCAGTTCTAACTGCCCCTACTACTCCAAGATAAATATCTCCCCCTGTACGTTCAGCGATGTTTTTAATTATTTCATGTTTATCCATAATATTTACCCACTCTCTTTTTCATTTTCATTTAAATATATGATAAAAAAAGAAAGTTATACCAAATAAAAATAGTGAATAATCACTATTTATAACATTTCATCTAAATTTTTAGGTACATTATCCTTGACAATAGCATCAATTATTTTATTAGTCTTCTCCTCGCTAACCTCTTTGCCTGCTACCCCAGATATCTCCTTTATTAACTCCCTTAAAACTTTTTCATCCTTCATATTAGAATTTTGAACTTTAGATGCCAAAGACATAATAGTTTCTTTATTAACATTAGTTTTTTTCTCTACTTTATTGAAAAAAGAATCACCAAACATAAAAAACCTCCTACATAATTATATGTAAGAAGTTCTATTTTGTTATTCACTACGATTTTTAAATTGTAAAATTATTGGAGTTCCTTCTAATTCAAAATTTTCTCTTAATTTATTTTCCAAGTATCGCTCATATGAAAAATGCACTAAGTTTTTATTATTAACATGAAAAGTAAATTTAGGAGGTTTAATCCCCGTTTGATTTACATAATATATTTTTAATCTTCTTCCTTTATAAGAAGGAGGTAAATTTAATAAATAAGCGTCTTGTATCACATCATTAATAACACTTGTTTTTATTTCTCTTTTAATATTTTCACTAACCTTTAAAACCTCTGGCATAATAGTGTGAACTCTTTTTTTAGTTAGTGCAGAAGTAAAGATAACGGGAACATAAGATAAAAATTGAAATTCACTACGTACTTCTTTTAAATATTCCTTAATACTCTTTTTATCTTCTACTGTATCCCATTTGTTAACTACTAAAATAAGACCTTTACCTTTCTCTAACACATATCCTGCAATATGTTTATCATGCTCTATAATTCCTTCTTCAGCATTGATAACTAACAAACATATATCACTACGATCGATCGCTTTCATACTTCTTAATAAGCTATATTTTTCAACATTTTCATATATTTTACCTTTTTTACGCATTCCGGCAGTATCAATTACTACAAACTCTTCTTTTTGATAAGCGAGTACTGTATCAATAGCATCTCTTGTAGTTCCTGCTACATCACTAACTATTACTCGTTCTTCATTTAATAAAGCATTAATTAAACTACTTTTTCCTACATTAGGACGTCCAATAACTGAGAATTTTAATCTTTTATCTTCTTTTTCTTCTTTTTCATTAAAATCCTTAGTTACTTCATCCATAAGTTCTACAAAACCAATTCCATGTTCACCACTAATTGGAATATAAACATCAAATCCTAATTCATAAAAATCATAAATATGATCTTCTGCTTTTTTATTATCTACTTTATTAATTGCTACAATAACTTTCTTGTTGCTTTTTCGTAAAATATCTCTTACTACTAAATCATTAGAAGTTAAACCTTCTTTACCATCTACTACAAATACTACTACGTCTGCTTCATCAATAGCTATTTCAGCTTGTATTTTTATCTCGTCATTAAATTTCTCTAAGGAAGCATCAATACCACCAGTATCAATCACATTAAATCTATAGTTTTTATAACTTGCTTCACTATAAATTCTATCTCTAGTAACACCTGGAGTATCTTCAATAATAGATATTTTCTTACCTACTATTTTATTAAAAATAGTACTTTTTCCTACATTAGGGCGCCCTACTAAAGCTACTGTTGGTAATTTCATAATAGCACTTCCTTCCTACTAAAAAAGGTGTATTAAACACCAATAATTTCTTTTTCATCATTTTAATTAATTGATTATGGATATCTTCTCTTATTAATAAATAACTACTACTGGTTCCACCCATAGAGGCTTGATTACTAACATAATTCTTTAATAATTTAAAATATCCACTTTCGGTAAGGGAACCTATTTCTCTTACATTCAAATTATAAACAGTAACATAGTCATCTATAAAAGCATTGCGGTTTTCTAATTTTTTACCATGATAATTATCATCTTTAACTATATCATTACCATCAACTATATCATAAGTTCCTTTTGTTTTTTCCTTGCTTAGAATGATTCCTTTATAATTATACGGATTCTCATTTATTATAACAATTGGATCTTTAATATGATTAGATAAAACTATTTTTCCAAGTTTGCTCATAATATCACCTTCAAACAGTGGTAATTATAACATGTTTACACTAAGTTGTCAAATTGTACCATTTCCTTTTCAAGGATTTTAAGTCATCTCCATAAATAATTTTATAATCTTCAAATAACGAATAATTCTCTTCATCTACGATATCGCCGCTATTTATATAAAAATAATTATTTAGATATTTTAGATGTTTGTATTTATTGATATCTTTAATATTTTGAACTTTAAGGTAAATCTCTTCATCATTATGAATAATTATTTTTAAATCAACAGTCTTACCTAAGTAACTATCAATATTTTTTATTTCTAAAATGAGCCCTAAACATTTAATAATATATACATGGACTTCATAAAAACCTTCTAAAATAACATCATATATTTTCCTTATTTTCAGAATAATTGACTTTATATATTTGCTTAATTCTTCACTATTATTAATGTTAAATTCCTTAATATAAGAGTTATTAATAAATATTTTATAACTATCTTCATCGAGAAGTTCAAGTTTCATTTTATCACCTACAGTATCTTATGAAATACTAAAAAAAATGAAATAAAAAAGAAGATTTATACAATTTCAATTGTTAAATCTTCTATTTTTTGTAGTATTTCTTCTCGACCTAATTTAGTAACACTTGAAAATAAAACTATATCATCTCCTACTACTAAATCTAAAGAGTCAGTAATACTTTTTAAATTAGCATCTTTTTTACTTGCTCCTACTTTATCTACTTTTGTTGCAACAATAGTTACTGGAACGTGATAGTATTTCAAAAAGTTATACATAAGTAAGTCATCTTCAGTAGGTTTATGTCTAAAATCAATGAGCATAAAAACTCTTTTTAGTTCTTTTCTTTTTTCTAAATACTCTTCGATCATAAGCCCAAACTTTTTTTGTTGTTCTTTACTAGTTAAAGCATATCCATAACCTGGTACATCAACTAAATAAAAGCTATCATTTACAATATAGAAATTTAACGTTTGAGTTTTACCAGGTGTTGCAGATACTCTTGCTAAGTTTTTCCTATTAACAATAGTATTAATGAAACTACTTTTCCCAACGTTACTTCTTCCTACTAATAAAAACTCAGGCTTCCCCTCCTCTGGATATTGACTTCTTCTTACAGCACTAATATATAAATCAACATTATTTATTTTCATCATTATCACCTAAATTCTCCAAATAAACTTTACATGCTTCATTTAATTCATTTAAAAATTTATCAACCTCATCCATGGATGTAACTCTAGCTCCACTAGCATAATGATGACCTCCACCATTATATTTTTCAGCAATATGGTTGATGATAGGTCCGCGAGATCTAATATTTAATTTAATAAGATTATTTTTTACATCCTCTGAAATAGCCACCCAAACTAAGACTTCTTCAATATAATTAAAATTATTAATTAAATTTCCAGCTGAACCAGAATCCACTCCAAACTGAGAAATGATATCATTAGTAATTTTAATACTTGCTAATCCATATTCAGTTACATTTAAATTTTCAGCAATATATCCTTGAAGACGTACTTCGTTTAAAGGACGCATATATATATTACTATATAAAGATGGTAAATCCAAATCATAAATTTCAAGTAAATCCGAAATTATTTTAAACGTTTTGTGGGATGAATTAAATAAAAATCTATTAGTATCCGATACAATTCCTAAAAATATCGTTTTAGCTATATCATAATCCATTTCTAAATCAGTTGTAGTAATTAAACGATATACTAACTCTGAAGCACTAGATGCTTTATCATCAATATATTCCATTTGAGCATATTTTTCAATAAATGGATGATGATCAATTTTTATATAATACTTAAATTGATCAAAATTATTAATATCTACTCTTTTTTGATCAGGAGTATCAACTACAATTAACATAGCATTATTAAGTTCTTCCATTTTATCTAATTTAGGAAAATAATTAAATTTAGTACTACTACTTCCTACAGCATATACTTTTTTATTAGGAAACGTTTTTTTAATCGAATCTCTTAACGCAATTTGACTAGCTAAAGCATCGGGATCAACCCCAATGTGTCTAGCAATTACAATATTATCATATTCTTTTATCTTTTCAAAAATATCCTCTAACATAATATTTCCTATCTATTTATTATCTCTAAAGTATCAAGTGCTATCATTAATTCTTCATTAGTTGGTACAATATATAATAAACAACTAGAATCTTTTGCACTTATTTTAGTAAGCTTTCCTCTTACATTATTAGCTTCTAAATCTAATTTTATACCTAAAACAGATAATTTTTCTACAATCATTCGTCTAGTATCAATACTATTTTCACCAATTCCTGCTGTAAAGCAAATAACATCTGCTCCACCTAATTCAACATAATATTGAGCTATATATTTTACTACTGATCTTACAAACATTTCTTGTGCTAAAATACATTGTTCATTACCACTTTTTACTCCATCCTCAATATCCCTAGAATCACTACTAAGTTGACTGATACCTAGTAAACCTGATTTTTTATTAAAATCACTTAAAATTTCTCCTGCACTTTTTCCTTCTTTTTCCATAACATATGGTACTATTGAACAGTCAACATCACCAGTTCTAGTTCCCATCATTATTCCAGCAAGTGGTGTAAATCCCATTGACGTATTTACACATTTACCATCTTTAATAGCAGTTACACTACCACCATTTCCTAGATGACAACTAATTATTTTTAAATCATCACGTCCTAATTCTTCACTAATTTTCTTAGTAATATATCTATGACTAGTCCCATGAAATCCATATTTTCTAACTTTATATTTTTCATACCACTCATAAGGAACCGCATATAAATAATTTTCCTTATCCATCGTTTGATGAAAAGCAGTATCAAACACTACAACCATTGGTGTTTTTGGTAAAACTTCTTGGAAAGCTTTAATTCCTAAATAATGAGCTGGATTATGAAGCGGTGCTAAATCACTAAGTTTTAATATATCTTCTGCAACTTTATTCGTTACCATAACCGACTTAGTATATTCTGAACCACCATGAACAATTCGATGACCTATTCCGTCGATTTCTTCTAAACTACTAATTATTTGTAATTCAATTAACTTATCAAGCAATATCTTAACTGCATCTGCATGATCATTTAAAGGTGCTTCTTCTTTCAATTTATAATCTTGATATTTAATTGTATAAAAACTTCCTTCAATGCCAATTCGTTCAAATAAACCTGATACTAATACCTCTTTTGTATCCATTTCAAATAAACTAAACTTTAAAGAACTACTACCTGCATTTATTGACATTATTTTCATATTATCCCTCTTTCTAATAACAATATTTTAACACATAACCTTATATTTAGCCATCTTTTTTTAAATATCATTATGTAGAAAAAAACTATCAACTTTAAAATCGTTGATAGTTTTTAGATTATATTCTATTTTAATTATAGTTATTTGTTATAACCTGAACTAATTTGGTTCATACCACTACGAACTAATCTCTTAGTAATTTCACCACCAACTGATCCGTTAGCACGTGAAGTTGTATCTGGTCCTAAATTAACACCAAATTCATTAGCTATTTCATATTTCATTTTATCGATAGCTTGTTTTGCACCTGGAACGTGCATTTTCATTGAATCTTTGCTATTCATTGTGTTCACCTCCTATACATTTATAGAATGTGAACATTTTGGCAATTCATACATTTTTTTAAATGGTAAAAAATTCCTATAATAGATCGCTGAACTTATTGATATCTTCTTCTGTTATATCCATAATGATTCTCCTCTTAATTGCTTTATGAATCATTTCTTCATAATTAAAAGTTTTTTCGTATTCAATACATTTAGATAAATCAGGATTGATGACTGGATGCTTAGGTACAAAAATAGTACAACAATCTTCATATGGTAAAATACTAATATCATAGGTATCAATTTTTTTAGCAATATCAATAATTTCTAATTTATCTAAACATGCAACTGGACGAATCACCGGATAGTTAGTTACATTATTAATTACTTGCATACTAGTTAATGTTTGACTAGCAACTTGACCAATCGATTCACCATTAATGATTATTTGAGCTTTTCTTAATTTTACAAGATCTTCCATTATACGATACATCATTCTGCGCATAATAGTAATACAATATTCTGAATCAATATTTTTATAAATAGATTCTTGTATTTCTGTAAATGGAATAATATGCAATTTTATTTTATTCGTATATTTAGCTAATTTTTTTGTTAAATTTATTACTTTGTTTCTTGCTTCCATACTAGTATGAGGAATTGCTTCAAAATATACTGCTTCTAATATTATTCCCCTTTTTAAAGATAAATATCCTGCTACTGGTGAATCTATTCCACCACTTAGCATTAACATTCCTTTGCCTAAAGTTCCATTAGGATATCCGCCCAAGCCCTCATAATGATTAATATATATATAGGTATTGGTATTTCTAATTTCAATATGTAATAAAAGATCTGGATTATGAACATCCACTTTAATATTATCGATATTTTTTAAAATTAATCCACCTATTTCTTTAGAGAATTCTAAACTAGAAATAGGGAATTTTTTATCACTTCGTTTTGTTTCTACTTTAAATGTTTTAAATGGTTCTTTTTTAACTATTTCTAAAACTGTAGATTTAATTTTTTCAATATCAGTCTCTATTTTATAAGCTACTACATATTCATGAAGACCAAATATATTATTTATTCTTTCTAGAATTTTTTCTAAATCTTGATCATCAAACTCTATATACATTCTTGATATGTCTTTATAAATATTAACATTATAATTTTTTAGTTTCTCTTTAATATTTTTATATAGTGTCCCTATAAAAAAATTAATATTTCCTTTTTTAGTAGAAAGCTCACCATATTTAATCATTATGACTCTTTCCATATTATCTCCTACTTTCTACTTTATATACTTATTAAAAAATAGATAATAAATACCTATCTTTATTGAGTTATTTTTTCAATAACTTGCTGTTCATTAGTTTGTTCTTCACCACTTTTTTTAATTAAATCATAGACAATCATGGCATTAGAAACATTTAATAACTTATCAGCATATTCATTACATTCCTGAATATATTCATCTGTAATAATGGTGTCCTTTAAGATCATATACTCACCTTTTTGGCTATTATAGTAAACTTTGTTAGTTAACCAGTTACCAGTAGGGAATACAACAATATTATCATCAGTAACATTGAATATATCATGTCCTAAAGCATATGGATTAGAGAAACCAAACATATTTCCTAATGTAGGTAGTACATCATACATTCCCATAACATTAGAATTAGTTCCTTTATATTTTCCGTCTTTTGTCCAAATGATAAATGGAGTATTTCTATTAAGTTCATATTGATAACTATTAAATTCGATGTATCCAGGTGTTGTATCAGGTAGAATTCCATCTGTTTTTTTATCATAATTATATAAACGTCTAAACTCATCTTTAGCAAGTCTAGCATCATGATCTCCATATAGCACAATAACAGTATCATCAAGAATACCAGCCTCATCTAATCCTTGAATAAATTCTCCCAAAGCACTATCAGCATAATGTACTGATTTTAAGTAATTACCTAACTTAGTACCTTCCATATATGGATATGTTACTTCTTCATATTGACCAGTAACATCATTATAAACCGTTTCTTTTAGCGATACATCAAATTCACCATACTTATCCGTATCAGAAAAAGGCGTATGATTAGTTAACATAATAACTGTTCCATAAAATTTATCATATTCTGCATCAATTTCTTTAATTTTTTCAATCGATTGACGGAAGAAAGATTTATCAGAAATACCTAAACCTATTACTTCATCTATATCATAATCTACTTTAGAATAGAATTTATCATATCCTAAAGTTTCATACATAACACGTCTATTCCAATAATCAGCATTATTACCATGCATTGAGAATGTATAATATCCTTTTTCTTTTAATAATTCTTGGGTAGTAATATAATCACGATCATAATAACTACCAAAAGCAGTACCACTATTAGATGGCATTAACGACGTACTAAATGTAAATTCAC
Organism: uncultured Bacilli bacterium; assembly: GCA_944332575.1. GTDB lineage: Bacteria > Bacillota_I > Bacilli_A > RF39 > UBA660 > RGIG3091. Next base: position 30,127 of record CALVKH010000005.1, read on the forward strand.
TATCACTACTAGTACCAACACTTACTTGTGGATAGAAATTATCAAAATACAATCCACTACTTGCTAATTTATTTAAATTAGGTGTTACTTCTTGACCATTAATTTTCAATCCAATAACAAAATTTTGAATACTTTCAGCATGAATAGTAATTATATTTTTACCTTCATATATACCAGTATATTTATTAGTTACTTGAGGTTTATCTTCAGCAAAATATTCTTTAAATGTTTTCATCGCTTCATCATAGCCAAATAATGATGTTATTTTAGGCTCGATACTTTTAATTAAATCATTTAAATGATATACATAAATACCATATTTCATAACAACATATTCACGATTCCACTGTTTTACAAATCTACCAATATCAGTAGAAGTTAAAGTAGTAGAAAAAACAATAGCACATCCCACACCAATCGCAAGTGTTTTTAAAGCTCTAGGACGATCTTTATAATCACTTCTAGTTATTTTTTTGCTTTTAGACTTTCTTATACATACTGCTAACATTATTATTGGTGCTAATAAGTAAACAAAGTCTTTCGGTTGTAAAACATTTTCAACTACTGCATCTCCAACTTGTCCAATAAATTTAAGTGTAGAAAGTAGTGAAATTGATGAAAATGATGTATAAAATGTATAATATGATGAATTAATCATACATAATGCTGTTAATATTACTGTAACAACAAAATAAAAAATAGAACGACCTTTACTTCTAAATAAAAAACCAAATGATCCTAATATTACCACAAATGCAAAATCTGCAAGTAATGGTTGAAAAGCAAAAAAATTACTAGGATTATTCATGGTAAGCATTCGAAGTAAAAAAGCATTTAAAACGTTTAGTACTACATAGACAACAAAAACAATATTATCTAATAAACTATTTTTGAATTTTTTAAACAACTCAAGCAAAAATTTACCTGGATTAGTTATTATTTTATTTAATTTATTCAATTTACTAAATTTATTTACTTTATCGGTCTTTTTTTTGTCTTCATGATTATTTTTTTTATTCTTTTTTTTCATAAACACAACCTCGCTTAATACATTATACCACTACCAATACTATTTTTCAAATAAAAAAATAATTACAGATTTGTAATTATTTTCTAAATAAAGATAAATATTTAAACTTTGTTTTTTCTGTTTTTGCCTCATCTAAACATTCAAAAATAAAATCAGTCGATTGAGAAGCTTGATTACATATTTGATCATTAAAATCAAAGACTTGTCTTTTTACTTCATCTATTTCTTTTTCCCCTTGGCTGGTATTAAAAAAGAAAGAGACAGATGATTTTAAATAAGAAGACCATATAGACTGTTCCAATTCTATGGCTGGAAAATCCGTTTCGGTATCATCATAATACATCATTTCATTAATTGCTTTTCGACATCCATTATAACCAAAACTAATCTGCATCTTATCTAACTTTTCTTTAGGAATTTTCATTAAATCTGCGTGGAACCCAGAAGAAAAATATAGATCATCACTTACCTCAAAATTATTATCAAGCAATACTTCTTCAACATTTCCTGATATAAATGAAAGAGCGTATTTTATCATGATCAATTGATCTCTAACATCACCATCTTCACATTTTTCTATTTCTTTTTGATTGAAATAAATAAATGCTCTTTCCAAATCATTATTATCCGCTTTTATTAATCTAGATGTCACTATAAAATTCATTAAATCTTTATGATTAATAACTAGAGGATCTCCTTTTAAAAATTGTTCATAGATATCATCATGTTTAATTGCATAATCTTCTAATCTAATTAACAGTCTACAAAATTCTAAATTAGATAAATTACTATTAGCAATAACTTCTAAAACATTATTCTCTTCTACCGAATAACCATCTGAAGTAAGCACTAAACTTCTTATAATACTTCTAGATTTTATTGGAGTTAATTGAAGTTTTGAATAAAGTTCTTTTTCTACATCAATAGCTCCTTTTAAATCACTTAAACATTTTCTATAATTATCAATATCCTTATTATTAGTTATTTCCATATACATTAAATTTTTATATAAAATCCTAATTGTATAATTATGATCCATTATCTCATTTAATAGCTCAACATCCTTTTCAGTTATTTCTTCTTCAAACATTTTACCACTTCCATTAATTAATGCTTTTTATTATATTATATCTTTATTATTTAAGCAACGAAAAAAGAATAGTTTTTACTATTCTTTTGTTAACTGATATTTAGTAACATTTAATCCCATTCCTAATACAAAAATATAAGATAATATATAAATCCACCACATAAGTACTAATAAATTAGATAAACTACCATATAAACTTCCATAATTAGAAAATTGTTCTACATATAATGAATACAATTGTGTTATAACTATCCAACTTATACTAGTAAAAGCAGCACCATAATTGACTTCTTTTGGATTAATTTTGATATCAGGAGCCATTATATAAAGCATTTTTATTGATATAAACACTAAACCAAATGAAAGTGGATATTTTAATATATTATAAGTAATCATTACAATATTACCAACAGTCTCATTAGTTATGCTCCTTACTATTCTAATTATCATATCTCCAAAAACAGGAACTAAGAAAATAAAGAATAATAATCCAATTAAGACAAACATCATTAAAACAGATTTCAATCTTCTTTTTATATAATTTTTATCTTCTATATTATATATTTTATTAGAAGCAATAATCATAGAGTGTGTTCCATTAGATGCTAAAATTAAAGCTGAAACAAAGAAAATAACAGCATTGGTATTAGCTTTAACACCATTAGCTAATGTATCAACGATACTAATCATTGCTTCTGGAATATTATTTAAAATAAGATCACTCATAAAATCCGTAGAGATATTGAACCTTGAGAAAAGACTTATGAATAATGCTGCAAGTGGAATTAGAGTCAAAAGAAAAAAGAAAGAAAGTTGACCAGGGAGAATCAACATCTCTGGCTTTCTTATATTTTTTATTAAACGTTTATATAAAGCCCTAATCCTTCTTTTCATCTTTTTTCTTCCTATCTATTTATAGTCTTCTTTATCAGTACGCATCTCCAAAGTTGCTTCATTAATTGCATCATCAATAGTTTTAATATCATCCATGATCATACTATATCCTAGTGCAGCGCCAAATCCATATGGAAGAGTTTTTAATTCTTTTGTTAATTTATTTGTATAAGTAGATACTTGTTGTTCACTATAACCAACTAAGTAAATTAAAAATTCATTCCCATCAGTTCTAATTATCTCACTATTTTCTAGTTGTGTACTAACTAAAATACTAGCTGCTTTAACAATTAATTTATCCCCAGCCTCATGTCCATAATTATCATTAACATATTTAACATTATTTAAATCAATGATAACAATAGCTTGTGGATATTTTTTAGATTCATTCCATGTTTTAATATTTAAATTTAAATAATTACGGTTTTTCAAAGAAGTAAGCATATCCGTGTATTTTCTTCGCTCTTCTTTTTTAACAGTTTTCACTTTATGTCTTTTCTTAATTATTATATATAAAATTACTAATATTATAAGAGGTATGAATATTAAACTTAATACAATTAAGTATAATTGTTCAAAACTTATTCTATCAATAATAGAAGGTCTTAAACTATTAATACCATTATTTCGATAACGATAATATGAATTAGTATTAATTATATAATTAAATAAATCATAAAATGCACTATTATTATCTTTAACCATAAAATTATAATCATTTGTCATAATTCCAGTATATAAAACTTCATAATTTTTGAATTTTCCATTTCTATTAATTGTATATACTTCTTTATCAATAATTAAAACATTATCATCACTTTTATCAAGTAATTCATCTAAAGAATCATACGGTGTAAGACTTGCTTTACTATTATCTTTAAAATAATTATATAAAGCATTATTATTTAAAATACTTGCTTTAACACCTTTTAAAGCTTCAAACGAATTAATAACATATGAATTTTTAGTTTCTGATAAAACTACATATTCTTCGATAAAAGTTGAAGTAGTAGCTTTATAATTAGATTTTTCATAATTATAGTAATTAAAATATATATCTACTTCTCCATTATCAATAGCTTCTTTTAATTCATCAATGGTATCATATTTTTTAAATGTAAATTCAATTCCAGTAAGTCTTTCAATTCTATTAATATATTCACCATTAATACCAACTAAGTCATTATCTAAAGTAGCTTCATATGGAGAATTTTCTACATATCCATAAACATAATTTTTAGATAATAATTCTGCTCTTGTCTTATCATTAATATTATTGTTCGTTATATAATAATCTAATAAATTTTGATTATAAACATTAACATAATTATTATTTTTCCAATTAGTATAATATTTTTTTACAATTTCATTTAGTCTTTCGTTATCATCAGTCAGTGTTAAAACAATTCGATTATTCATTTCCGTTAAAGTATAATTGATAAAATATTCGTCATTCGATATAGTTTTATCCAAATACATAATATTAGGAATAATTATAACATCAACAGCATCACTGTTTAGCGCTTCAACTAATTCATCAATAGTATCATACGGTTTATAAGTGATATTAGAACCGGTTTTTAAGTAATAACTAATTTCTCCAACATCATCAGTAAATACACCTAAAGTCATATCTTTAAAATCCGTTACACGGTTTATTTTTAAACTACTTTTACCAATAACGATATATACATCTTCGCCAAGTAACAAATCTTTATCTGTTAATTGTTCGTCGTTTTTTAAAACCCTAAACCTAAGTCCCGTTCCATTTGGTTTTCCAGTTTTTAAGTAAGGAACTACGTTAAACTCTAATCCAGTATCTTCTTCAAAATCATCAACAAATTCATAAAAAACTCCATTTTCACCATAGACTGGATAATTACTTATAACTTCCAAATCAAAAATTGTAGAAATATTAGATTCAATCCATTTTCTATCATTTACAGTTAATGAATTTTGATCTTCATTATTATAATAAAAATAAAGAGAAACAAATACTATTAAAGCAATTAAAATAGGTATAATAACTATTAATTTTTTATTCAGTTTCATCTGTTGTCACCTGTCTATCTTTAGTCCATGTAAATCCCTCTTCGTTATTTTGTTTATATCCAATGATAGGGAAATCATTTAATTCTTCATTGTCTTTTTTTACAAATACTTGTATATCATAAAATTTTAATTGTTCTTCATCTAGAAATTCTAATATTCCGTTAGCAATTTTTTTAGCATTATCTTTAGTAACATCATCAGAAACAGTTATAGTTACATTAACTATTTTCCCTTGTAGACGAGTAGAAACCTCAGTAACCCCCTCATTTTCTTTTAACGAAGTTTTCATATCATCATATTGATCCTCAGTGATCTCAACCTCTTCTATACCATCAAGTCTATTTCCATATGATTCTTTTCCACTACCAAAGAAAAGATTATATAAATATGCCCCCAAAATAACAATTAAGACAAATATAACTATTATAAATACTGTTAATTTATTCTTTTTAATATATTTCATAAATACCTCCAGTAAACTAATTATACACTAGTATTTTATTTTTATCAATTTTATAGCTTTCATTTTTTTAAATATTATTATTACCTTCATTATATATTAAAATATTTATAAATATAACTATTTTTACTTTTTATCAAAAAAATAACTAATTTTGAATTAGTTATTTTGTGTTTAGTTGGATCTATTTGAGTTGTTTTTAATTTGTAGAAAATAGCATGTGTTATTAAAAATATAACCTCTATCCATAGCATCCCCAAACCAGCACCATATTTTATTAAATTAAATCACATCTACTTAAAAAACATATATATTAGAAAAAATGTCACAAAAATTATAGGAATTAAAGACAGTTTTGGATTATTAATCTTTTCTACTATTTTTCTCCTTTTAAATACTTTATCACTATACTAATATAAAGCCCTTTTTTACTTTTTATTCATTAAATGAACAACTGGATTTTGTTCAGTTAGTTGATTTAACATTTGAGAGCCAAATCCTTCTCCACTAACATTTGTGTTGTTTGCTCCAGACATTCTAGCGTTAGTCAGTCCTTCTCTTCGCCTAACAAATTTATCTACCTTTCTAAGATTTTCTACTTTTTTCTTAGTCTCTATCTCGTGCATGTGTCTTGCATTATTATTTCGATATCTAGCAAACATTATAAAGAAATATATAAACCCAGTTAGTAAGAAGATTGCGTTATAATCAAAATCTATAAATAGCATTGCTAATATACCAAGTATTTCAACTAAACAAGAAATTCCAAATAATTTTGGCATATGAATAGGTACACTTCCCATAGTCTCTTTTGTCCTAGCATTTACTGCTACATAATGGAGTAATTTTTTATTTCCTTTTACTTGTTGATAACTATATAACCAAACTGGTAAATATGCTGCTTTCCATTGTTGCCCTTTTATTAATAATTGTTCATTTGACCAAGCAACACCTCGATCATATTCCTCTAGTGTTTCATTAGCAGCAAATCTAGCAATATCTTTTGATTGAACCTCTACCAATGATTTTAATTGCTCTATATTCGTATCTCTTTTTTCAGAAGAATACCCTTTTAAATAATTAGCATTCCATTTAACAGAATTTTCTATGTCAAAAGGCATGATTGCATTAATAACATTTGTTGTTTTATCAGTAGAATCCTTATCTAATTTATCAGAACTCGACTCCACTGTTAGTCCTTCAATAATTACATCAAATTCTCTTTCTACATCAAATAAATCAGCATCATAATATGTTTCATGGTGATCACCATGTTTCTTCGTATATCTTCTTACGGTATGTTCTCCTTGACCTATCAAACTAGAATGGGCATTAACATCCACTACCATATAGGGAAAATATACTCCCATTATGTTATCTGTCGTAAACTCTTCTTTAAATTTTGGATGTGCAAAAAATTTTCTTTTTCTTACAAACTTCTCAATCGCTATCTTAGCATCTTCTTTTTTTACACTAAATGGTAATACTACATCAGGTATACTACCATTAGGAATTTGTTGATTAATAGATAAAGTGTTTCTACACCAATGGCATCTTGCTTGAGCAGAAGAAGCAGTATCAATAACAACTTCAGCTCCACAACTGCTACACTTAAACGTTAATATTTCTTTTGCATCCGCTACAATATCTTGTGCTCCTGAACCCATGACTTGACCTTGTAATTGGCTAATATCCGTTTCTAATCCTACCACTTTTTCCGGTTCAAACTCATATCGACAGAAATTACATCTTAAATGTCCATTATTTATATTTATGGATATATCAGTAGAACCACATTTTGGACATTTATTTTGTCCATCTTTTGAACCAGAATCTGTTTGAACTATTTTAGGTTCTGTTTGAACATTTTGTTTATTATTTAGAGATGTTATATTATTGTAACCTTCTTGCATATCTTATAGTCCTAATATTTGTGCTTTGACTTTGTCGTATTCTTCTTGTGATATTGCCCCAGCATCAAGAAGTTTTTTCATTTCTAATAATCTTGTTGTTGGATCTTGCGTAGATGCATCCTGTTGTGATTGTGGTTGTTGTGGTTGATTAAATGAAGGTTGATAAGAAGATTGCGTTGGTTGTTGTTGCATTGCACCCACCATTCCGCCAGCAGCTTGCATTCCCATTCCCATGAAAGCCATTCCTGATCCACCACCATTTTCACCAGCAGCTTGCATTCCACGAGCTGCAGCTTGTTGCATAAACGAATTGCCACGAGCTCCTGATAAAGCATCCGCTTTCTTAACATCTTTCATTAATTCTTTAGTATCTTCATCATATTCAATAGCAAGTATAGCTGTTTTTACAATTTCAAGTCCACGAGTAGATTTCCATTGATATGCATCTTCAACAGCTTGTGCCATTGCTTGTGCAAAGCCAATTTGATCTCCTTGAATTTTAGAAATACGATTACCTTTACTTGGATCATTTGTATAATTTGAAAATGCTGCTGATAAAGTTCCAACAACTTCATTAAATAATTGTGAACCAGCTTCATTTTCCATATCAGAAAAATCAAATATTGGTGCACCTGGTTGCAAATATTTTGCTGGTACAAAATTTTTTACAAATAACAGTGGATCAACAATTTTTAATGTATAGGTACCTCTAGTTACTGCTCCTACTTGTGTACCAAAATAAGCATCATCCCAATAAATTTCTGATTGAGTTCCAAATTTATTATTAGGTATTTCTTTTAAATTAACATAAAAGGCTAATTGCTGAGAACCTGGTTGTCCACCAAACTTAACTCTTTCCCAAGTTTGTTTAAGTGTTTGGCCAAAAATTCCATCTCCAGCAAACATAGATTGTGAATTAGGGTCATCTGAAGTGAAAATAAATCCACCTGGTTCAGCAACTACACCAGTAATAGCACCATCTTGGATAGTAATTAATGCTGTACCTTCAGGTACTATAATTTTACTTCCATTAGTAATAATATTTTCACTACCTTTAGTATTTTCTCCACGACCTGCGTTTTGTCCTTGTGCTACTGCTGGAAATAAACCAGCAGTTGGAGTAACATTTGCTGTTGGCATATAAAAATCCTTCCATTGATC
>CALVKH010000006.1 GCA_944332575.1 uncultured Bacilli bacterium
TGGACTTCCTAGTGTTGGTAAAAGTACTATTATCTCTAAAGTTTCTAAAGCTAAACCTAAAATAGCCGCGTATCATTTTACTACCATTACCCCTAATTTAGGCGTTTGTAAAACTAAAGATGGTAGAAGTTTTGTTATGGCTGATCTACCAGGATTAATTGAAGGAGCTAGTCTTGGTGAAGGATTAGGCGATAGATTTTTAAGACATATTGAGCGTACTAGAGTAATTGCTCATGTTATTGATATGAGTGGTTTTGAAGGACGTGATCCTTATGATGATTATGTAAAAATTAATAAAGAATTAGGCGATTTTAATAAAAATCTTTTAAATAAGCCTCAAATAATTATTGCTAATAAAATGGATATAGCTGGAGCAGAAGAGAACTTAAAGAAATTTAAAACTATGGTTAATGTACCAATATATCCGATTTCTGCTATGAATGATACAGATTTTGATGTTATTTTGACTAAGCTAGCAGATATGTTAGATGAAATACCAAGTACTCCCCTTTATAATGAAGATTTATTTGAATCCCATGTGTTATATAAGTTTAAAAAAGAAGAGCCATATACGATTACGAAAGAAAATGATGAATTTGTCATTCGTGGTGAGGAAGTAGAAAAATTATTTAAAATGACTAAATTTACTACGGAAGAAGCTATTCAAAGATTTGCTAAAAAATTAAGAAAAATGGGAATTGATGATAAATTAATTGAAATGGGATGTAAAGAAGGAGATATGGTAAGAATTCTTGATTTCTATTTTGAATTTAAATAATTACTATTTTTATGGAAATATGAAAAGAAGATTCTTTTAAAAGACAAAAAGTAAAGTTTATAATGACTTTACTTTTTATTTATGTTAAAATTTTTGTAGGTGAAGTTATATGAAAAATAGAAGTGAATTAAGAGAAATCAGTATGAAGGTCTTATATCAAAAATATATATTAGAAAACACTTCTACTTCTTATGATATTCCTAGTTTAATTAAAGAACAATTAGAAGTAGAAAACGATTTTGTGAACGAATTAGTAAACGGAGTTATTACGAATCAAGATAAGATTAGTTCCATTGCTAATAAGTACTTAATGGATTGGAATATTGATCGTCTTAGTAAAGTGGATAAAGCCATTTTAAGTATTGGTATTTATGAACTTATTTATACAGATACTCCAAGCGTAGTAGCGATTAATGAAGCTGTTGAATTATCAAAAAAATATAGTGATGAAAAAGTTACTAAAATGCTAAATGCAGCTCTAGATAAAGTGTATCATAATGAGGTATAAATATGAATCCTAATTATATTACAGTGACTCAATTAACTAAATATATTAAATATAAGATCGATAACGATGTTAATTTAGATACCGTATATTTAAAAGGAGAAATTTCTAATTTTAAGGCTCATACTAGAGGACATTTCTATTTTACTATTAAAGATGAGAATAGTCGTATTAATGCTGTAATGTTTTCTTCCGCTGCTTCTAAAATCAAATTTGTTCCTACCGATGGTATGAAAATATTGGTAACAGGTAAAATAAGTGTATATGAAGCAACGGGAGGATACCAAATATATGTGAATGAAATGCTAGAAGATGGAGTAGGGAACCTTTATATTGCTTTTGAACAATTAAAAAAGAAATTAGAACAAGAGGGATTATTTGATCCAGCTAAAAAGAAGAAAATACCTAAAATTCCTACTACGATTGGAATCATAACTGCTCCCACTGGTGCTGCTATCAAAGATATATTATCTACGATTAAAAGACGTTGGCCACTTGCTAAAACCATTCTTTTTCCTAGTTTAGTCCAAGGAGAAGAAGCGGCTAGTGATATCGTTCGTAATATAAATATAGCTAAAGATTATGATTTAGATGTTTTAATTATAGGTCGTGGTGGAGGCTCTATTGAAGACTTATGGCCTTTTAATGAAGAAATAGTGGCACGTGCTATCTATGATCTTGATATTCCTACCATATCAGCAGTAGGTCATGAAATAGATTTTACTATTGCTGACTTTGTCGCTGATCTAAGAGCACCAACGCCAACTGGTGCTGCTGAAATGGCAGTTCCTAATGTTAATGATGTTATTAATTATTTAAAACAATTGGAGTTAAGATTAACCTCTAATATTACTAATCATATTACTATAAAAAAGGAACATTTAAAAAAATTAGAAAATAGTTTTGTTTTAAAGAATCCTTTAACTATTTATGAAGTAAAAGAACAAAAATTTGATAATTTATTTGAAAGATTATTAATAAGTTATAAAAATTTAGTTAATACTAATAGTAACAAAATACTTTTAATTAATAATAATCTTATTAATAGTATGAGTAATTTGTTAAGTAAAAATACGAATAGATATAATAATTTGATTGAAAAATTATCGGCGCTTAACCCTGTTTTAACCTTAAAACGAGGATATAGTATTGTAAAGCGTGATAATAAAGTAATAGATAGTATTAAAAAATTAAAAAAAGATGATATAATAAATATAGAATTGCAAGATGGAAATGTTGTTGCTAAAGTTGTGTAGGAGGAAATATGTTCAATAATAATTTTAATAATTTTAAAAGTCATAATATTGCAGGAATTAATAAGACACCTAGTAATATTGCAGGAGTTAACAAAAATCCTATGAATATCGGTGGAATTAACAAAATGCCAAAACAAAATAATCCTTTTTCTAATGTGAAAATGGACAATCAATTATCTAAGCAAATCATGAATTCTAGTGGTGAAAATGTTATAAGAAATGAGTTTAATCAGGGTGGAGGTTTTAACGGTGGCAACTAAAGAAAAAAACTTTGAAGAATCATTAGTAGAACTTGAAAAAATAGTAAAAGATCTAGAAAGTGGAAATATTCCGTTGGATGATGCTATTACTAAGTTTAATGAAGCTATGAAGATAGCTAAAGTTTGTAATGATAAGTTAAATAAAGCGGAAGAAAGTGTCAATAAAATTTTAAATAAAGACGGAACACTAGAAGAATTTAATGTTGAATAAATTACCAGTTATGGTAATTTTTTTGTTGGAGACAATAATAATGTAGTTTGATTTAAAAGGAGATGAAATCATGAATTTTAAACGTAAACTACTTACTTTTTTCTCACTTCTTTTACTGTTGATGCCAATATCTACTTATGCTTATTCATCTAAAGTTGTCTTAGGAGGACAAAATATCGGAATAGAGGTAAATTCCAAAGGTATAATGGTTGTTGGTTTCTATAAGGTAAATAATTCTTATATCGGTCGTGATGCTGGTATTGAAATAGGTGATAAAATCGTTGCTGTTTCAAATAAGGAAGTAAATTCGATCGATGATATGGTTACCGCCATTAACAATAATATTGAAGATTCGAAAGTAAAACTGACTATCTCAAGAGGTAATAAGAATATTGATGTTACGCTCGATTTAGTGAAAGATGATAATAATGTTTATAAGACCGGATTATATGTAAAAGATGAAATAACAGGAATTGGTACATTAACTTATATTGATCCAGAAACAAAAATTTATGGAGCACTTGGTCATGAAATAATAGAGAGTAATACTAATAAAAAGATCGAAGTAAAAGATGGTAAAATCTTTAATTCTGAAGTTACTGGTGCTACTAAAAGTGAACAAGGTACAACTGGAGAAAAAAATGCTATATTTAATAAGAATATTGTTTATGGTGATATAAAAGAAAACACTATTAATGGTATTTTTGGAACCTATACAACTACATTTAGCAAAGATAATTTAATTGAAGTAGCAAATCCTAATGAAATAGTTCGTGGTGAAGCTAAATTACTAACAGTACTAAAAGATAATCAAGTAGAAGAATTTGATATTAATATTTTAAAGGTAAATACTGATAGTAAAACTAAAAACATTTTATTTGAAATTACTGATAAAGAACTTTTAAATATAACTAATGGAGTAATTAAAGGAATGAGTGGTAGTCCTATTGTTCAAAATAATAAATTAATAGGAGCTGTTACTCATGCTATTGTAAACGATAACGAAAAAGGATATGGAATATTTATTACCACAATGTTAGAAGAAGGAGAAAATTAAGAGACTGAAGTCTCTTTTTTGATGTCAAATTTTAGTGAAGCGATTGATATAAAATTTTATTTTTGTTAAAATAGTGTATGTAATAGAATAGATAGGAGTAGATTATGGCATCAGCAATTATACATATTTGTGTAGCAAAAAAAGTGAATGAGTATTTAAAATTTAAAGAAAAAGAATTGTTTTTAGGAACAATTGCACCTGATATAGCAAAAGAAATAAATAAATCTAAAAATGAAAGCCATTTTATTACTGAAAAAGAAGATATCCCTAATTTAGACTTGTTTTTAAGTAAATATAAAGGTAGATTGAAGACAGCATTTGATTATGGATATTTTATCCATTTATATACGGATAACTTATGGTATAGTAAATTAACTACTGATTTAATTGGTGAAGATGGCCTTGCATTATTAGAAAGTAAAGACGTTAAAAACAATGCATTATTAATGCGAGATATTTTTTATAAAGATTATACCAATATGAATATTAGATTAATTGATAAATATAATTTAGATTTAACTTTGTTTTATGAAGACTTTGAAGTACCTAAAACGTGTATCAAAGAAGTTCCTATAAAAAAACTTAATATTTTAATCGATAAAATGGGAATAATTATTGCTAACTCACATAATAGGCGTAATAAAGTATTAGAATATCAAAAAGTAGTTAAATTTATTAATGAGACCGCTAAAGAGATAATTTCTTTTTTAGAGAGTAATCCCATATAAAAAGTAAAATAGAAATAAAATCTATTTTACTTTTTTGATCAATTCTTCCATCATTTTATTTATTTCTTCTTCTTGTTCTAAGATATCATTGGCTTGTAGGCATTCATTAAATTGATAACTAAAGACTAATTTCATATTAGCACTGTCGGCAAAACTACCTAAGGAAGTAATAGCGGCTTCTGTAGAATATTCTTCTTTCTTTTTCCCACCGATAGCAATAGCGACCATTTTTTTATTTTCTAATTTTTTAGGAGTATATAAGGGATTTAGACGATCCATAAATATTTTTAAATCGCCTGATAATAAATTCCATCTAGTAGGAGTTATAAATATTAAAGCCTCAGACTCTAATATTTTATTAATATTATCTTCCATGTCATCTTTAAAATCGCACTTACCATTGATATCACAGTCCATACATCCTGTACATAAAAATATTTTTTGATTACCAGGAATTATTACATTAGAAATAATACGTTCTTTTTTAAAATGTTCCATCATTTTTTTAGCTAAATGATGTGAGTTTCCTGTTCTTCTTGATCCAATAATGATAGCAACTTTACTCATATTATCACATCCTTATTTTTATTATGTTTAACATATTTTCTTTTATACAAAGTAAATTATATTTAATGTCGAAAAAAAGATATAAAAAATTAGCAAAAGTTGTTGACAAGTGCTAATAATAAGAATATAATTATTTTAGCAATCGGATAAAGATATTGCTAGGAGGTAAAAATGTTAACGAAGAGACAAAACGAAATATTAAAAATTATTGTTTTGGAATATATCAAGTTAGCAAAACCTGTAAGTTCCAATTTGATATGTGATACCTTAAACTGTTCAAGCGCTACTATACGTGCTGAGATGGCAACATTAGAAGAGTTAGGACTGCTTGAAAAAACCCATACTTCCTCAGGAAGAGTTCCTAGTGAAGAAGGTTATAGATATTATGTGGATAATTTAATGGAACTAAAAACAATGAGTGCTGAAGATATGTTAAAGTTACAGATTATATTTCATAATAATCAACTTGAAATATCAGATTGCTTAAAGAAAAGCCTTGAGATAGTATCTGAACTAACCAATTATACTTCTATTAAATTAGGAGTTACTTCTCATGATAATATTTTAAAAGAATTTAATGTTGTTCCACTTGATAATGAAAATATGATAGCAATAGTGATTACCGATAAAGGACATGTAGAACATAAAAATATTAATATTCAAAATATTGATCTTGAAGAAGTAAAAAAGACTGTTAATCTTATTAATAATATGATAATAGGTACTCCAATTGACGAAGTAAGTGCTAAGCTTGAATATGAAGTAAAACCGATAATTGGTAAATATGTCAAAGAGCACGAACGATTATATAATGTTTTCTATGATGTATTTAATAACTTTACAAATAAGAATGTTGATATTGTTGGAAAGAAAAATATTTTAAATCAACCAGAATTTAATAATATAGATAAAGTAAAAGAAATATTAGACAAATTAGATGAAGATAATATTGTTGATTTAGTAGAAGAAAAAGATAATGATATCAAAATATATATTGGTAAAGAAAATAATCTAGATGATGATATGACCATTATTAAAACTAAATATAAAACTCCATTAGAGGAAGGTACTATTGCTATAGTGGGACCTAAGAGAATGGAATATGACCGAGTTGTATCACTATTAGAGTATATTAAATCTAATCTAGAAAAATAAGGAGAGTAAGATGATGACAAAGAAAAAGAAAGATATAAAAGAAGAACCTCTTGAAGAAATGAAAACTAAGAAAGAAAAAGTGAAAGAGGAGTCTATTAAAGAAGAGGTAAAACCTGATGAGGATGATATTCCTTGCGATAATATTGAAGATTTAGGTGAAGATGAAGAAACTTTGATTTTAAAAAATAAAATTGAGAATCTAGAGGAAAAAGTTAGATATCATCAAGCGGAATTAATTAATTATCGTAAACGTAAAGATGAAGAAGTATCAAATATGTTAAAGTATGCTAATCAAGATTTGATTATGGAAATATTACCAATCGTTGATAATTTTGAAAGAGCATTAAAACTTAGTGAAAAAGATGAAACAAATGCTAAGTTTGCTGAAGGATTTAAAATGCTTTATAACGGTTTAGTAAATATATTACATAAATTTGGTGTGGAAGAAATAAAATCAACTGGTGAGAAATTCGATCCAACTTATCATGAAGCATTATTAATCGAAAATGATCAAACAAAAGAAGATGACATTATTATAGAGACTCTTATTACCGGATATACCTATAAAGGTAGAGTGATAAGACCAAGTAGTGTCAAAGTAAATAAAATTAATTAGTAATTAAAGGAGAGATGATTTATATGAGTAAAATAATTGGTATTGACTTAGGTACAACTAATAGTTGTGTCGCTGTATTAGAGGGTGGAGAAGCCCATGTTATTCCTAATCCTGAAGGTAATAGAACAACTCCTTCAGTAGTAGCATTTAAAAATGGAGAAAGAATTGTAGGTGATGCTGCAAAGCGTCAAGCTATTACTAATCCAAATACGGTATCTTCTATCAAAAGATTAATGGGTACTAGTAAAAAGACTGAATTAGATGGTAAGAAATATACACCAGAAGAAATATCAGCAATGATCTTAGGATATTTAAAAGATTATGCCGAAGCATATTTAGGTGAAAAAGTTGATAAGGCCGTAATTACTGTTCCAGCTTACTTTAATGATGCTGAACGTCAAGCTACTAAAAATGCTGGTAAGATTGCAGGACTTAGTGTTGAACGTATTATTAACGAACCAACTGCTGCAGCACTTGCTTATGGTCTTGATAAACAAGAAAATGCTCACACTGTTTTAGTATATGACTTAGGTGGAGGTACATTTGATGTATCTATCCTAGAATTAGGTGATGGTGTATTTGAAGTTAAATCTACCGCTGGTAATAATAGATTAGGTGGAGATGACTTCGATAAACGTATTATGGATTATATCGTAAAAGATATTAAAAAAGAACATAAAGTTGATTTAGCAGATGATAAGATGGCAATGCAAAGAATCAAAGATGCTGCAGAGAAAGCTAAAAAAGATTTAAGTGGTATGACTTCTACTCAAATTTCACTTCCATTCTTAGCACAAAGTGATGATGGAGTAATTAACTATGAAACTACACTTACTCGTGCTAAATTTGAAGAATTAATTGATGACTTATTAGAGTCTACTCTTGAACCAGTAAGAAAAGCTCTAAAAGATGCTAAATTAAAAGCGAAAGATATTGATAAAGTATTATTTGTTGGTGGATCTACTCGTATTCCTAAAGTACAAGAATTAGTTCAAAAAGAACTTGGAAAAGAACCATCACGTGAAGTTAACCCAGATGAAGTTGTTGCTATGGGTGCTGCTATTCAAGGTGGTGTATTAACTGGAGAAGTTAATGACATCGTATTACTTGACGTTACTCCATTATCATTAGGACTTGAAACTTTAGGTGGAGTTATGACGGTATTAATTGAAAGAAATACAACTATCCCAACAAGTAAAAAACAAATATTCTCTACAGCTGCTGATAATCAACCAGCCGTTGATATCCACGTATTACAAGGTGAACGTAGTATGGCTGCCGATAATAAAACATTAGGTAGATTCCAACTTACTGGAATTCCAGCTGCACCACGTGGAGTACCTCAAATCGAAGTTACTTTTGATATCGATGCTAATGGTATTGTTAATGTTAAAGCAAAAGATTTAGGAACTAACAAAGAACAAGCTATTACAATTACATCAAATACAAATCTTTCTGATGAAGAAATTGATAGAATGATGAAAGAAGCAGAAGCTAATAAAGAAGAAGATAAGAAACGTAAGGAAGAAGCTGATTTGAAAAATGATGCTGAACAAATGATATTCCAAACTGAAAAAGCTATCAAAGACTTAGGTGATAAAGTTGATGCTAAGGAAAAAGAAGAAGCAGAAGACTTAATCAAAGATTTAAAAGAAGCACTAGAAAAGAATGACTTAGATGAAATTAAAGAAAAGAAAGAAAAATTAACTGAGAAAGCTATGGCGCTTGCTACAAAGGTATATGAAAATATTCAAAAAGAAGAAGCCGCTAAAGCAAATAATGATTCTAATGATGGTTCTAGTGATGACGATGTAAAAGAAGCTGAATACGAAGAAAAATAATAATATAATATAATATAGAGATAAAGTTCTAGTAATCTAGAACTTTATCCATAAATAAGGAGAAAATATGGCTAAAAATCAAAAGTTACGTAGTGAAATTGATCCGAAGTATCAATGGGATTTAAGTACAATATATAAAAACATAGATGAATTTAACAAAGATTATGAGTTAGCATCTAATCTAATTTCAAAATTTTCTATTCATCAAAACGATATGATGGAAAGCGCTACTAATTTATTACAAACAATAGAAGACGATCATAAATTAGCAAGAATTATTACTAAACTATATATGTATGCTCACCTAAATAGTGATAGTGATACTACTAATACAACTTATCAGGAATTAAAAGGTAGAGTAGAAAATTTAGATAACGATTATGATAAAGTATCATCATTTATGATACCAACTTTATTAAAATATGATTATTCTAAAATAGAAGAATTTTATAAAGTGGAACCTAAATTATTGGAACATAGATTTAATTTAGAAAATATATATCGCTTTAAAGACCATGTATTAACTGAGCATGAAGAAGAGATGTTATCAACATTAAATCCAATTTTTGGGACTAGCGAAGACATATATGATGCTTTTACTAATTCTGATCTATCTTTTGGATATATTAAAGATGAAAATAACGAAGATGTGGAACTAACAGAATCTACCTTTTCTAAATTCTTAAGATCAAAAGATCGAAGAGTAAGAAAAGATGCGTTTAAAAAAATGTATGAAACTTATGGAAGTTATAAAAATACTATAGCTAAAATATTAGTAGGAGAGATTAAAAGTAATGCTGCCGTGGATAAGATTAGAAAATATCCATCTAGTTTAGAAGCTTGCTTATTTAGTGATAATATTTCAAAAGAGGTTTATGATAATTTAATTCATACCATTCATGAAAATTTAGAACCGCTTTATCATTATTTTAATTTAAAGAAGAAAATGCTTAAGGTAGATGAATTACATTTATATGATACTTATGTATCCGTTATCCCTGAAAATAATAAAGAGTATACTTTTGATGAGGCTAAGAATATCGTTATTCATGCTTTACAAGTATTAGGAGAAGATTATATTAATGATTTGCAAAAAGCTTTTGATGAGCGTTGGATCGATATCTATGAAAATAAAGGCAAAGTATCAGGGGCTTATTCTTCAGGGTCCTATGATACGAATCCATTTATCTTATTAAATTTTAATGGAACATTAGATAGTGTATCGACTCTTGCCCATGAGTTAGGACACTCTATGCATAGTTATTACTCAAGACTTAATAATCCATATCAATATTCTGGCTATAAAATATTTGTAGCAGAAGTAGCATCCACAGTAAACGAATTACTTTTGGCAAATTATTTATTAAATAATAGTAATGATGACAAATTAAAGCTTACTATTTTAAATAATTTACTAGATATGTTTAAAGGAACTATCTATAGACAAGTCATGTTTGCAGAATTCGAAAAGATAATATATGAAAAAGAAGAAGCAAAAGAAGTATTGACTCATGAAGTATTATCTAATATTTACTATGATTTAAATAAACAATATTTTGGTAATAATGTAATAATTGATGATGAAATACGTTATGAATGGATGAGAATACCTCATTTCTATTATAATTTCTATGTTTATAAATATGCAACAGGATTAAGTGCTGCTTGTCATATTGTAAAACGTATTTTAAATAAAGAAGAGGATGCTGTTCATAGTTATTTAGAATTCTTAAGTAGTGGAGGAAGAGATTATCCATTAGAAGAATTAAAAATAGCTGGAGTTGATATGACTGATAAAAAAGTAATAGAGAGTGCTATTAGTATGTTTAAGGAATATTTAGAAGAATTTGAGGATTTATATAATAAAATCAATAAGTAGGTGATATAAGTGAATAAAAGAGATTATTATGAGGTATTAGGAGTTGATAAAAGCGCTTCCGATGCAGAAATAAAAAGTGCTTTTAGAAAACTAGCAAAACAATATCATCCGGATGTTAATAAAGCTCCTGATGCTGAAGCAAAATTTAAAGAAATACAAGAAGCTTATGCAGTATTATCGGATGAATCTAGACGTCGTCAATATGATCAATTTGGTCATGCTGCTTTTGATGGGAGTGCTGGTGGAGCTTCAGGATTTGGTGGATTTGATGCCTCTGGATTTGATTTTAGTGATATTTTTGATAGTATCTTTGGAAATAGTTTCGGTTTTGGGCAATCAAGAACAAGAACTAGTCGTGGAGCCGATAAATTGATGCGTATTCGATTAAGTTTTGAAGAAGCTATTTATGGGTGTGAAAAAACTATTAACCTTGATATGGATACAGAATGTCCCGAATGTGATGGTAAAGGTGGGTTCCACGAATCAACATGTGATAAATGTCATGGAAGTGGAACAGTAACTAGTGAACAAAGGACTTTATTCGGTACCTTTATGACTAAAACTACTTGTCCAAAGTGTGGTGGACGAGGTAAAAGTTTTAAAGAAAAATGTAGTAAATGTCGCGGTAGTGGAACTATTAGACAAAATAAAGATATTAGTGTTACTATTCCTAAAGGTGTTGATAATGGTTATCGTCTAAAATTATCTGGTAAAGGAGAAGCCGGAGCAAATGGTGGACCAAACGGAGATTTATATATTGAATTTATTGTCGATAAACATAAATATTTTGAACGTGATGGAGATGACATTTATTTAGAGGTTCCAATTACGGTAACAGAAGCTATTTTAGGATGTAAAAAAGAAATACCAACTCTATATGGTAATATTAAACTAACGATACCTGCTGGTTCCAATAGCGGTGATAAACAACGTATTAAAGGAAAAGGTGTTGATAATGCTAATAGTTACCGTAATGGAGATATGTATATTATATTAAAAGTAAAAAATCCTAAAAAGTTATCAAGATTACAAAAAGAACTTTTATCAAAATTAGATGATACTGATTTGGAAGATAGTGAAATTAAATCTTTTGATGATTTTACAAGAAGAAATTAATAAAAAATAAATAAATAAGAATAGGCAATAATTTAAAAATAAGGTTGTCTATTTTTTACTTTAAAATAGATCTTTCTTTTTCATTTATTTGTGCTATAATTTAGATGATGTAGTAAATAAAGTGGTGAAGAGATGAAAAAGAAAATTATAGTATTAATTATATTAATAGTACTTATCATAGGAAGTGTAGTAGGGGGAGTAATATATTATATTAATTATCAAAAATCTATGGAAGAACAACAAAAATATGAAGAAAATTTGCAAAAAGAAGAAGAAATCCTTAATACAATTAAGAATAATTATAGTGAAATAGTTAAAACCACTAAAGAAACTAAATTGTATAAATTAATTGATGATAACTATGAAGAAATTGGTAAAATTAGTAATGATGTTAATTTAACTTTAAATACAATAGAAAATATAACTCTAGATAATAAATATTTAAAATTAGCTAATATTGATTATTATGTATATTATGAAGATATTATACCTAGTAATATAAGTGAAGAAGAGAAGTATTATAATAATTATATTCCTTTTGATAATACTATAATTACTAAAAGTCCTACTAATTTTTATATAGATGATAAGTTAGTTTATAGTATAAATGAATCATTACAATTTTCCGTAATTATCAATGAAGATGATTATTATTATGTTAAATTTGATGATAGATTATTGGCAATCAAAAAAGATAATGTTGAAAAAGAAGTGACATCTAATCAAAATACTTCTGTAGCAGAAGAAATAGCCGTTTTAAATTACCATTTCTTTTATGACCCAAATAAAGGGGAAGTATGCAATGAAATTATTTGCTTAACTACAGATAAATTTGAAGAACAATTAAAATATTTAAAAGATAATGGATTTTATACTGCAACAATGAAAGATATGAGTCTATGGATGCAAAAGAAAATTCAACTTCCTAAAAAGACAGCAGTGATTACTATTGATGATGGAGCAATGGGAACTGACACCCATTTAATTGAATTATTAGAAAAATACGATCTACATGGTACCTTATTCTTAATTACGGCATGGTGGCCTAAAGAAAAATATGTGTCTGATAATTTAGAAATTCAATCTCATGGTAATGACATTCATAATTTTCAAGGAGAAGCTTTATATAAGACAAAACAACAATTATTAACTGATTTCCAATTATCAATTCAAGCATTAGATGGTGAAAATACTGCCTTTTGTTATCCTTTTTATGCTCATAATATGACAGTGCGTAGTGCTGTAAAGGAATCAGGCTTTCAAATTGCTTTTGTAGGAGGAAATAGAAAAGCTAGTCAAAGTAATGATCTTTATCAAATAAATCGTTATGTAATATACAGTTATACAACATTAAATCAATTTATCAATATGGTCAATTAAAAAAAGTTTAGTTTTTATCAGAAACTAGACTTTCTTTTTTTATTTTATCAATTTTTTCTCTTATTTGTTTTAGCATTCTTTCATTTTGTGAATTATCATTAGGTATATAATATTTTTTATTTTTTAAATTATCAGGTAAATATTGTTGTACGACAAAGTGATTTGGATAATCATGAGGATATTTATAGTCAGGGGAAGTTGTTTTAATATGATTAGGAACACTACCACATCTACCAGTTCTAATATCCTCTAAAGCTTTATCTAAAGCTAAATGACTAGAATTTGATTTTGGAGATAATGCTAATTCTATTACAACTTCTGCAAGAGGAATTCTGGCTTCAGGAAGACCTACTAACTGGCTAGCATGAATAGCTGCCATTACTTTAGGTCCCATCGATGGATTAGCAAGTCCAATATCTTCATAACATATCACACTCATACGTCTATAAATACTATCTAGATCACCTGCTTCGATTAGTCTCGCTAAATAATGTAGACTAGCATCTACATCGCTACCACGAATAGATTTTTGAAAAGCACTTAACACATCATAATAACCATCTTCATTTTTATCATGAAAGAAAGCTGGTTTATTATTAATTTTCTTTAAATGTTCTAAATTGATTTTTTTGTCTTGAGAAGAGTAGTATGCTACTTCTAATAAATTATAAGCATATCTTAAA
The DNA here is from genome assembly GCA_944332575.1 of uncultured Bacilli bacterium. Taxonomy (GTDB): domain Bacteria; phylum Bacillota_I; class Bacilli_A; order RF39; family UBA660; genus RGIG3091. The sequence goes on from CALVKH010000006.1 coordinate 14,033, forward strand.
TCAGTATTAGCAACTTTTGCTATATAATCAATACTTTCTTCATCTATTTCAATATCTTTTAAATATTCACTTTTAATCGCTCTATTTAATCCCTCAATAATATCATCATCACTAAGAGGTAAAAGTTCAAATAATTGACATCTACTTCTAATAGCAGGATTAATAGCATGATAGGGATTACTAGTAGTAAGACCAATTAATGTAATTAAACCGCTTTCTAATTGAGGTAACAATAAGTCTTGTTTATCTTTATTTAAACGATGAATTTCATCCATAATTAAAATCATACCATCAAATAATTTGGCTTCTTCTACCACAACATCAAAATCATGTTTATTATTAATAGTTGCATTTAAAAAACGATATTTTACTCCTAATTGTTTTACAATAGCATTAGCGATCGATGTTTTACCAATACCAGGGCGACCATATAAAATCATTGAGAATATTTTATTATTATTTGTTAGGTTCGTTAAAACTTTACCTGGACCTATTAAATGCTTTTGACCAATTACTTCATCTAATGAATTGGGCGCTAATTTTAATGCTAATGGTTTATCCATATTATCATCTCTTTCTACACATAAATAGTTTATCATATCGAAAATATGTTTGCAATATGATAAATAATTATAACTTATTTAAGAATTATCGATATATAAATCTTTAAAAGGCTAATTGAATATTTTTTTATTGATTAATTTGTGATAAAATACTAATAGATATAAGGTGATTATATGAATAATACATATAGAGAAGAATATTTATCGTATATAGAATTTGAAAGACGATTATCTAAAAATACAGTAGCTTCCTATTCCAATGATTTAGATAAGTATTATTTATTTTTAAAAAAGAGAAATATATCTTCTGTATCTAAAATAACTAAAAAAGATATACTAGATTATTTAGAATACTTATCTAAAGAAGGAATATCTACTACTTCAATTGCTAGAAAATTAACTACTATCAAAAATTTTCATGGTTTTCTATATCAAAGAGAACTTATTAATAATGATGTAGCTTCTTCAATCGAACGTCCTAAATTAAGAAAAACATTACCTAAGGTAATGACTGTAGAAGAAGTAGATAGACTATTAGATGTTCCATTAAATACAATATTTGACTATAGAGATAAAGCTATGTTAGAATTAATGTATGCAACTGGATTAAGAGTAAGCGAGTTATTAAATCTTACTTTAAACGACATTGATTTTGAAAATTGTATAGTAAGATGTATGGGAAAAGGTAAAAAAGAAAGAATCATTCCTATTGGAGAGTATGTTTTAGATTCGATGAAAAAATACTTAGAGAAAAGGCCTAAATTGTATTTAATGAAACGTGATGACCATTTATTTTTAAATAATCACGGTAAAGGGTTGAGTAGAAGTAGTTTTTTTAAAATGATCAAAAAAAGATTAAAAATATGCAATATCAATATTGATATATCACCTCATACATTAAGGCATAGTTTTGCTACTCATATGATTGAACATGGTTCTGATTTACGTGTTGTACAAGAGTTATTAGGACATTCTGATATCAGTACAACTAAAATATATACACATATTTCTAATCAAAAAGTACGAACTGATTATGAAAACTTTCATCCAAGAAGCAAAAAGTAAGGAGATTTGAATATGAAATTTAAAAGAATATTTGTCTTAATATTAGATTCTTTAGGAGTAGGGGAAGCACCAGATGCTAATAACTATAATGATAGTGGTGCTAATACATTAAAACATATCATGGATAATTATGATTTATTTATTCCAAATTTAAAGAAATTAGGTTTTTTAAATACTATTAATATGGATGATAATCCTAATGTAGAAGCATATTATACTATTGCTCACCCAAGTAATATAGGAAAAGATAGTATTTCAGGGCATTATGAAATTATTGGATTAGATAATAAAATTCCATTTAAAACTTTTTCTGAAAAAGCTTTTCCTAGAGAATTAATAGATATCATAGAAGCTAATATAGGAAAAAGATTGATTGGTAATAAAGTAACTAGTGGCGAAAATATCCTAGCAGAATTAGGTGAAAGACATTTAAATTATGGTTCTTTAATTATTTTTACATCAGGGGATTCTACACTAGAAATAGCCGCTCATGAAGATATTGTACCTATATCTAAATTATATTCTTACTGTGAAAAAATTAGAAAGTTAACTGAACGTGAAGAATGGAGAGTAGCAAGAGTTATTGCAAGACCATTCACTGGTAAAAATGGTAAATTTAGGTTTACTAATGATCGTAAAGATTATACTTTAAAACCACAGAAGAAAAGCATTTTAAATAATTTAAAAGATAATGAATATGATGTGATTTCTATCGGTAAATTAAATGATATAGTAGATGGAGAAGGAATAACTAAAATAATTAAAGCTTCCGCTACTAACATTGATACGATTAATAAAATGACTGATATTATGTCTAAACATTTTACAGGAGTATGTATTACTAATTTAAGTGAATTTGATAGTTCTTACGGACATCAACGTAATGTAGAGGGTTATGCTACAGCTATTGAAGAATTAGATGTGGAAATACCACTAATTTTAAATAAATTAAATAATGATGATTTATTAATTATTACAGCTGATCATGGTAATGATCCTACTTTCGAGGGTACTTATCATACAAGAGAGAATGTTCCAGTTATTATATTTGGAAGAAACTTTAAAGAACCTAAGAAAATGCCAATATTAAATACGTTAGCTGATATTGGGGCTACTATTGCAGATAATTTTGATGTTCCTAAGACTGATATGGGAACTAGTTTCCTAGATCAGTTAAAATAAAAAAGAGTAGGGGAATGCTCCCTATTCTTTTATTGTTGCTTCATTTTAAAGCTATCACATATAGTTTCATTTTTTTCATTTACTTTATCATTTTGACATCCACTATTACATGATACCATAATCTCTTCTAAATTACATTCATTACAATCACATTTGTTGTATGCACAACTCTTAACATTACATTTGATTTTTTGATTATTTTCCATTTAATTTACCTCCACTATTATTTTGCTCTATTTTTAATCTATTATTCCCCTATTCTTAAATAAATAGGGAAGTATACGAAATTAAAGTTAATTTAAACAAAATTAGATCTTAAAAGATGTATAATTATCCACCTAATTTTGTTTAAATTACATTTATATAATGTGATGATATTAATATATAATCGTATATATAATTTAGAAATTATAAATGTATTTTATATATTAATAATATAATTATTTATTAAATTAGTATTTGTTTCATGTATTATTTATTGTATAATAAATATATATAAAAGAGTAGTGAGAATAATATTATATTATTTATAAAATAGTATCTTAATAATTTATATATTATATATGAAGTCAACATAATATCAATTATCGGAAGTTGTTAAAAAACAAATTTATTACTATTTTCTTAGTAATATTATTAGTAAAATTAATACTACGATTAATATTGTTATTATCATTTATTTTATTATGATTAATTAATGTATCTTGTTTAAAGGTATACAATATTTTATTTAAATACGTAATAAAAATATAATATAAAATACAAGATAAAAATATAGTACAAAATAAACAAATAATAAATATACTTATAAATAGTTTTAAATCAACATTATTCATATTACCTCTTTCTTATAAACAAATATATAATTAAAATAAAAGTGATATATTTCTATATCACTTTATACTTTTCTAGATTGAATCTCTGCTATTTTTTCTAATACTTCTTTTGCATTTTCTTCATTTATTTCAGTATATCCAAGTTCTCTTAAAGCTTGTACTTTAGCCGTATTTAGTTCTTGTGTTCTACTTAGTTTTTCTTCATTCTTATGTTCAATATCTTGAACAAATCTTTTATGGGACTCAGCTAATTTAACTTTAGAAGCACTACCATTGTTGTATAATGTTAAACCAGAGAATAAAATACTCTCAAAAATAAATTGTTGATCAGGATTAAATACAAATTCCATAGGATCTGTAAATCCCATTGATTTAGACATATAAGCTAAAATATATTTAAGTTCTTTAGAAGTTTCCATTGATTGTAAATAATGATATAAATAAACATAAGCATTATAGGTATCTTTGGTTGTATCTTCTTGTAACTTTTCTTTCAATAGATTAATAATATCAGTTAATAACTCTTGTTCTTTCTTATTAAATCCTTTTAAATCCGCTAAAATCTCTCTATCAGATGAATCTTTAACACCTTCATTTAATCTTCCTTCAACATCAATAATATAGTTACCATCCACTGTTAAAGAATCTAATTCTTTTTCATCTTTTATATTTAATAAACTCATAAGTTTAGTTGCTTTTTCTTTTGGCCATTCACTTAATGAATTTAATGCCAAATAGTTATAAAGCATTTGTCTTGAAACACCTAAATATTTAGCAAGTCTAACCTTTGAAACCCCCAACTCATTTAGCAAGTTATTTAAATTCTCCATATTACTCTACCCTCCATACATAATTTTATCATAGCCTTTGACATTGTCAAGTGTAAACTTACAATATTTTATAAAAATAATTATGTAAAATTGTGGTAAAATAAAAAGTTATAGTAAATACCATAACTTCTCATTATTTTTTCTTACTTCTTTGATTATTCCTCCACCAATACATTTATCTCCATCATATAATACGCATGCTTGCCCTGGAGTTACTGATTTAATATTATCGTATTTTACGAGTATTTCTTGATTATTTAGATATTCTAATTCAACCGGATAATCTTTAGCACGATATCTAAATTTTGCTGTACATTTTTTAGGCCTTATTTCACAATTAAAATTAATATTATCAATAATACAACTATTAGAATATAAATATTCATTATCTTCACCAAGTGCTACATACAAAATGTTTTTATTTAAATCCTTACCAACTACAAATAAACGTTCATTATTTCCACCAATATCTAAACCTCTTCGCTGACCAATAGTATAATACATTAGACCAATATGTTCTCCTAATACTTCATTAGTTTCAATATTTACAATTTTCCCTTTTTGATTTGGTAAATAGTTCTTAAGAAACTCTTTAAAATTACGTTCGCCAATAAAACATATACCAGTAGAATCTTTCTTACTAGCAGTTACTAAATCATATTTCTTGGCTATTTCTCTTACTTTATCCTTAGTAATATCTCCTAATGGAAAGATAACATTTTGTAATTGTTCTTTACTTAATTGGGATAAAAAGTAAGTTTGATCTTTATTCGTATCTTTACTACGGCACAAATATCCATTTTCCATTTTAGCATAGTGACCAGTTGCTATATAATCAGCACCTAGCTTTTTAGCTTCTTTAATAAAATAATCAAACTTAATATATTTATTGCACATAATATCAGGGTTAGGTGTTCTTCCCTTTTTTAACTCATCTAAAAAATAGGTAAAGACATAATCCCAATATTCTTTAACAAAATCAACTCTATGTAGAGGAATACCAATTTTTTCGCATACTTTAATTGCATCATTATAATCTTTTTCTTGCGGACAAATATCACTATTTAAATCAGGATTACCTAAATAATCATTGTTAACAGAACTATCCCAATTTCTCATAAATAATCCTATTACATCATATCCTTGTTCTTTTAAAAGAATTGCTGCAACAGAAGAATCTACTCCCCCACTCATTCCTATTACAACCTTTTTATTCATATAACTTCACCACGAACCTATTATATATTATTTTCTTCTAAAATAAAAGAAAAACTACTAAATTAGTAGTGTAAACAACTTAATTAAATAAGTGGATATAAAAGTTTCAAATAAAGAAATAACAACTGCTACTACACTAGATACTAATAATATTTTTAAGTATTTTCTCATAGCTTCTTTAAAATTAATCATTTGTTTTAAAAATAAGTATTTAAATAATTTCATACAGAAAGACAAAGCATAAAAACCTAATAATATCAGTAATAACAAAAATACTATTTGATGTGGAAATACATAAACAAATGCTCCTAATAGTCCCTTAAAACCATAGATAGCTACTATAGAAGAGATAGAAAATCCTACTATAAAACTTTTTATTGTTATCATTAAAAGAATAATAGGAAGCCCTATAATCGATATTCCTAATAACCATATTAAAATAATATAAATTAAATTAGTCACTATAGAATTAATTAAAGATCCCCAATAATTAATACTATCACCATCTTTAATACAATTAAAAAAATTAGTTAAATCATTAGTTACTAATAGCTTGTCTTCATTACTAATAGCAAACCAAAACAAAATTCCTACAATTAATCCTACAATGATTAGTCCTATTAAGAAAAAATATAATTTTTTTTGATTCATTATATGATTCTTAGCTTTTTTCATTCCTAAATTCATTTTTGTCACCCATTAAATAGTATTAAATTAAGTAAAAAATATTCCTATTTTATCATAGTTTATGATATAATTATTGCGAGGTGTTTATAATGAATAAAACAGTTGTAAAGGTTGTTTCCGTATTTTTATTACTTGTTATGATTTTATCGTTTGTAGCAGGACTTATTTATATGTATTAATTGCAACTATTCAGTTGTTTTTTTATTGTCTAAAGTTATATATCTTTTTTTTGTACATATATTTGTTATATGAAGAAAGAGACTTTTATAACATCGACAATTATTTTGATTATAGGTGGATTCTTAACTAAGATTTTAGGAATGACTATTAAAATAGTTATGACTAGAATAGTTGGTGTTGATGGAATAGGTCTATATATGCTCATCTTTCCTACTTTTGCTTTATTTATGACATTATCACAATTAGGATTTCCAGTAGCTATTAGTAAATTAGTATCCGAAGATAAACATAATAATAAGAATTTAGTATTTTCTATTATTCCTTTTTCCTTAATTATTAATATTATTTTAATGTTTGTAATTATATTATTAGCACCTATATTAGCGAATGATTTATTAAAAGATCCTAGATGTTATTATCCTATTTTAGCTATTGGATTAGTATTACCTTTTGATAGCTTATCTGGTATATTAAGAGGTTATTTTTTTGGTAAACAAAGAATGGGTCCTCATGTAATTTCTAATATTACAGAACAAATAACTAGACTTATTTTAATTACTATTACAATCCCTACTCTTTTAGATAAAAGTTTAATTTATGCAGTATCAGGATTAATTTTGGTTAATGTCGTTAGTGAATTAATGTCATCTTTAGTGTTATTCTTATTCTTGCCAAAGCGTTTTCGCATAAGAAAAGAAGATATCAAACCAGATCCCGTTAATGTCAAAGCAATATTTAGTATTTCCTTACCTACTACTGGTGGTAGAATTATTGGTTCCATTGGTTACTTTTTAGAACCTATCGTTCTTACTTTTGTTTTATTATTAGTTGGTTATGATAATTCTTATATAGTAAGAGAATATGGAATAATAAGTGGGTATGTTTTACCATTATTATTATTACCTTCTTTCTTTACTAATGCTATTTCTCAAGCATTATTACCAATTGTGAGTAAAGCCTATGCCAAAGGTGATAAAAAGTACATTATTAAAAAAATTAAGCAGGCGATTTTCTTTTCTATGTTAATTGGTATTCCAGTGACAATAATATTTGAACTTATTCCTGCCATTCCTTTAAAATTAATTTATAATACTACCGAAGGACTATCATATATAAGATTTTTAGCTCCTATATGCTTAATTGAATATATACAGTCTCCTCTATCCTCTAGTTTAGATGCTATTGGAGAAAGTAAAATTAACATGAATACATCGATTATAGGCGTGTTTATTAGAACAGTGGGACTATTTATCTTTTCTTTATTTAAAATCGGTATATGGGGATTAATACTAGGAATAAGCGTTAGTTGTATTTATATTACTTGGTATAATTACAAAAAATTAAGAGAGTTATTAAAATAATTACAAAATAAAAGCACTAAATTTAATTAGTGCTTTTATTAATATTAATTAGCTCTTTTTTTCATTAAATATAAACTACTAATAGATCCGGCTAATCCTAAAGTTAAGATACCAGCAAAAATCATAATATTATCACTAGTGGAAGGATTACTTGGATTTTCTACATTCTCACCAATAATAGCATAATTACTTAAATGAGTTGTAGTAAATACTGCATAACCATTTTCTACTGTAACAGGAAACGTTTCTTTTATTTCTCCGTTTTCTACATAAGCAACGGTTAATTTATTATATTTTCCCATTTCATTAGTTAATTTGATTCTAATTGTAAATTCTCCATCATGCATAGGAACAACAACATCTGTAGAATCTAAAACTGAAATATCATATAATGCTAAAAGAGTTTGATTATCTTTCACTAATTTAGCAATGTCTTCATCATTTAAAGATGAAGTTAAATCTGCTACATCTAATTTATAGTCACCATTTAAAGTATCTTTAGATTCAAATATAACATTGTCATTAGTTAAAATATTATTTGACGAGAATATTACAGCATCAGTAGTATAAGTAACATTCATATCAGTAGTAATATTTCTTTCGATCCATTCCTTTGATGGATATTTATCTTCCGTAGATGTTATGACAGAAGTAAATATCATTACATTCTCTTCATTATAAGTTTGATCTGCTAACTCTGGATTATATTTTTTTAACTCTTCAAATTGAGCCTCTAAATCTTCCATACTTTTTAAGAAAGTACGTTCACCTTCCGCATTTACTATTCGTACAGACGTGAATTTTTCAGGTATATAATACTCTGCTTGATATAATACATTACCATCTTCATCTGTAACATATGTTGGTTCATGTACTAAATTAATAGTTAAAGTACCATCGCCTTTAATAATATAAGAAACAGTACCATCTAAATAATTAATAGTATTATTTCCGCTAACTACAATTGTAGTATCATTAATTCCACCAGCAAAGTGATAAGCTTTTTTATCTTTTTCAAAGCTCAATACTGTATCATCAAAAGAATAAGAAGCAATCACTTCATCTGTTCCATCCGGATTACAAGTATTATTGTATAGAGTTAATTCACTTTTTCCTCCACCAATACCACATGTTTTTCCTTCTACACTTCCCCATCCTATTTCATAATCTTGCTGTCCTGTATCAGCACTTACTATCATTGGCAAAGCTAATAATGTACAACCTAAAGCCCCTAAAATTCTGTTTAACTTTTTCATCTATTTCGTATCCTCCTTATACAAAAATTATAACTCTATTTTTTTAAAAAATCAACACCGAATACTCTACCTCTGTACTATTTTTTTAATGTTTTTAAATAAGTTTTATCTTCGGTACTTACTCGATATGATTCAATAATTTTTTGAATAGCTTTATTATGAGTAAATTCATCTAATTCGTTATTTTTAATAAAACTTAAAGTTTTATCGCGATATTTAACATAGCAAACACTAATTAACCAGGCTTTAGCCATATTAACATAGTAATAATTAGATGGCTTTTCTTTATTTAAAATGTTTAAAATCTCATCAATATGCTTATCGTCCATAAAATGATCCATCATGATGATATACCCTACTCTAGTTATAAATTCTTGATTAGATTTAATATATTTTTTAGCTAATTTAAAATATTTTTCATCTTTTCTCAATTGTTTCATATTACTAATACACATATCACATACAGCCCAATTATTAATTTTATATATAAATTTATCTAAATATTCATTAAATAATTGATTATCTTTTATTCTTGATATTACTAATCCTTCTAGTAAAGTCTCTTCATAATATTTATTATGTAAAAGAGCAATAAAAGAAGTTATTTCATTTTGATCGATCTTCTTAGCTATACTTTTTATAATAGGAGATCTAATACCAATGATTGGACTCGTAGTATTCACTATTTTTTGATTAAAATCGCGATATTTAGTATCTTGATATGAAAATAAATATTCTATTAATTCATCGTAACCGTTAAATTTCATACATTACTCCTTAATTATTTTTCCTATACAAAATGGATATTCAATACTATCTATTTTTACTTTTACAAAAGTATTATGATCAATATTATCTTGAATTTTAACTTGTAAATAATTAGTAGTGTGGCCAATACTATAACCATCTTTATTCACTTCTATTAGTACTTCCACCTTTTTATTTAAAAATTTATTCATATACTCTAGTTCTAATTCTTTTGATAACATTAATAAAGTTTTAGCACGCTCTTTTTTTACTTTATCATCTATTTGTACCATCTGACTAGCTTTTGTTTCATCTCTTTTAGAATATGGAAATACATGTAATTTAGAGAAGCCTATTTCTTTAATAATATCTATACTATTATTAAAATCTTCTTCGGTTTCTCCTGGGTGACCTACAATAATATCAGTAGTAATAGAAACATCTTTTTTTATTTCTTTTATTTGTCGGATCTTATTCTTAAAATATTCTAAATCATATTTACGATTCATTAACTCTAAAACATGATCGCTAGCTGCTTGTATTGGAATATGAAAGTGGTTAACAATAATATCATTATCTTTAATAACTTCTAAAATATCATTATGTAATTCTGTTATTTCTATAGAAGATATTCTAAGACGCTTTAATCCTTTAATTTTAACTAATTCTTTTAACAAATGACAAAGGTTAGTATTTATATCAGTTCCATAGTTTCCTGTATGAATTCCTGTTAAAACAACCTCATAGAAGCCATTTTCAACTAATTTTGTAACTTCACTAATTACTGTATTAAAGTCCTTAGATCGACACTTACCACGAACAAAAGGTATAATACAATAACTACAAAAGTTCTCACACCCGTCTTGGATTTTAACAAAGGCTCTTGTTCTAGTAGCAAAAGAATCAATATACATATCTTCAAAAGTAGTTCCTAAATCAATATATATATTACTTATTTTCTTTTTTTCTTTATAGAAATTATCAATATAATCAATTATCTTACTTTTATCCTTATTTCCTAATAAAATATCAACTTCTTCCATATCTAAATTAGGATTTGCTTGAATATAACATCCCATAGCAATAACTAAGGCATCTTTGTTTCTTCTTCTAGCCTGTCTTATCATTTTTCTACTTTTAATATCACTAGTATTAGTAACTGTGCAAGTATTAATGATATAAATATCACAAACGTCATTAAAATCACATATTTCATAATGATTCTTCTTTAATAAATTAATAATATATTCACTTTCATAAGTATTTACTTTACATCCTAAAGTATAAATTCCTACTTTCATACTATATACTCCTTACAAATAAAAAAGCTATAACGTTACTATTATAGCATATTTTACAATTATTCTAAATTCTTTCTCAATTCTTTCAATGCCGATAAAAATTCATTTGTTTTTCTTATTTCTTCATTTAATTTATCTAAATTAGCAGTCTGCTCTAAGGAAATATTAGATTCCGTTGGTTTTAATCCATATACTGGAGAAATAACGGGTGTATTTTTAAATTCTTTATCGTCATAAACGTCAACAGCTGGCCTCACTTTAATTTTAAAGTCTGGTATAGTAAGTTTTTCTTCTTGTTCCGTCTTTTTAGGGAGCTCTTCTTGTTTAGGTTCATCAATACTTTTATACATCGCTTCTAATTCTTTTATTGAAATAGGCTCATTTCCATCATCTTCGTATTGTTCTATTTCTTCATCAGTTATATTTTGACTAGCCTTCGTTAATTCTTCCACACTAATAATAGCATTTTCTTCTTGTTCTTGTTCGAAAGTATTAACTTCATCCTCCATTGTTTTTAATGGTTCCATACTCTTATTTTCTTCTATAGATTCAACTACCAGTTCTTTCTTTTCTTCCTTAGGTAATTCTACTGTCTTATCATTTGTTTTTTCAACTACAGGCTCCTCTTCTTTAGCAGGTACTTGTACTTGATTTTTCTCTTGTTCCATTTTAGCTAATTCTTTTTTTAGAGTTTCAAGTTCTAATAAAGCTTTAGTTTTTTCTAATTCTTCGTCTTCTTCTACATATTTTATTTCTTCTATTTCTGCGGTTTTATCTAATTTACCTACTTTTTCAATATTAATGTCACGTAAAGCTGCTTCATCCGCTATCATTCCTAAACCATTATTAGGAGTCTCTATTTTAATCTTTGTATCTTCTAATGCATCTTCTTCAAAAGTTTTCATATCTTTACTATTTTTCCTAGATACTATATCAATAATAATAATGGTCATAATCAAAACAAAAATAGCGATCATTAATACTACTACAATTGTTAATTCATTCGAAGATAAAAACTCTAAAAAATCTGCCATAAACTCACCTCATCAATATATAGTTAATAATGCTTAAAACAAATAATGATGCCGTCTCAGTTCTTAGAACTCTAGATCCTAAACTAACAGAGATAAATCCATTACTTATTAGATAGTCTTCTTCTTCTTTCGTAAAGCCACCTTCCGGTCCTACTACAATTAATATTCTATCACTTTCTTGTATATTTGATAAGACTGTTTTTATACTTTTTGACAACTCATTTACAGTACATAAAATCTTATAATCATAATCTAAAAGAGATAATTCCTTGATATTATGGGCTTTATTTACTAAAGGAATATCCAATCTTTTAGACTGTTCACTAGCTTCCTTGACAATTAGGTTCCACCTATTTATTTTTTTATCTTCTTTATTTTCTATTTTAACTACACTCCTAGTTGTAATTAGTGGAATAAATTCTTTGACTCCTAACTCAGTACCTTTTTGTAAAATATAATCCATTTTTTGCTCCTTCACTAAACTTTGAGCAATAGTAACATTTAAAGACTTACTATCATTATCAATAGAAGCAATTTTTTTAGCTACCACGAAAGGAGTTAAAGAAGTAATTTCAGATAAATATAAAGTATTATTACAAACTATTTCTATTTTAGTACCAATATTATATCGCATTACTTTAGTGATATGATAACTATCATCACGAGATAATGTAAATAAATCACTATCCTGATTACAAAAATATCTTTGCATTAGTCCTCCCTATTAATAAAGTTATATACTTCTTCTATTGTCTTATTAAAATCATTATAATTTACATCAAACCAATTCATTTTAAATTGATTATTAAAAAAAGTATATTGTCTTTTAGCATAATGTCTTGAATTCTTTTTAATTAAATCAAGTGCTTCCTCAAAAGTAATCTCATTATTAAAGTATTGATATAACTCTTTATAACCAATTCCTGTCATAACAGCTTTACTATTAATTTTTCTATCATATAAGTCTTTAGCTTCTTTGATTAATCCGTCTTCTACCATTTCATCCACACGCTTATTAATACGTTCATATAAAGTATCACGGCTAGTAGTAAGACCAATAATAGTAAAAGGATATAGTATTTCATTTCCTAGACCATTAGATTTAGTATTATTATATATTTTAGTAAGTTCTCTTTCTAATCTTTTACGATTATTTACATGGATGGTAGTCTCATGATCTTTTTTGATTTCATTTAGTAATTCTAAATTTGTATAACAAGAAAAATCATAACTTTCTTCTTCTTTATTAAAAGTATAATTATATAGTGCAGCTTTTATATATAAACCTGTCCCTCCCACTATAATTATATTATGTCCTCTTGATTTTATTTCCTCGATTTTTTTTCTACAATCTTTTTGATAATCGTATACCGTATAATTATAAGTTACTGGGACAATATCAAATAAATGATGAGGAATACCTTCTTGTTCTTCTTTTTTTACTTTAGCTGTAGCAATATCTAAGTCTTTATACACTTGCATAGAATCACCATTAATAACTTCAGCATTAATTCTTTTAGCAAGTTCAATTGATAATTTAGTTTTACCAACTCCCGTTGGACCAGTAATCACAATAATCACTATATCACCTACTTCTTAGTTCTTTGATTATAGTAATCATATGTTAACAAATAAATACGATTTTTGGATCCAATATTACTTTCCATAACGTCAGTTATATAACCATTTCTTAATAGAAAATCACGTAATTGATTATAATGAGCTTTAACTTCTTTAAATAATTTAGTTTTCTTTTCCGTGCATATTCCTACAGTAAATGATCCATTATTTAGTATTTGATAAATTTGTTCTAAAGTATCATTATAATAACCATTACATATATAATGCCCTTTCAAATTTCCTACAGTTCCTTTATTTATTTTAAACTTAGAAAAATCGCTAATCCTTACTAGTTTACTATTAACTAAAAAATCAGATACAGCTAAATCTCCACTAAGAGCACTTTCTAAAATAATTGAATCATTATCAAGTCTTTCATTTTCTATAATATAATTAGCAAATAGACTATTTTTGTTTCTTTGTTCACTATGCCATTTACCATATTTAGGTAAATCCAAAATAATAGAACCTTTTACATAATCATAATACATATCCTCACTATTATAAGTATCCATAAAAAACTTTTTTAGATGTTTATCGTTATCCATGTTCTCACCTCTATAGACGTTATAATAACACATAAGTCATTAAAGTACAATAAAAGTATTTACTAAACAATAGAAAAAGTAAATGTATCTAATAATTATACTTATAAATACATTTACTTTATTATTAACTAGTTTTTATTACATACGGATCAGAAACAGTTCCATCTCCGCTTGTTACCTCTATCCAAAAATTTTTTTCAAACTTCTCGTTCCTTTTGAATGCAATAATTTCGCTTAAATCACTATAAATTCTATCATTTTTTCTTATTTTTGCAAGTATTTTATCAAAAAAGTCCCCATAAAATGGGAACTTTCTAATGAAAACTACTTTTTTCGTTAAACGAGAAGTTATCTCTTAATTTAACGGGGCATCATATCTTATATATTTATTTTATCAAATAATATTCTTCTTTTAAATACCCTTACACCCTATATTTTCAACAAAAAGGAGCAATTAATCCATTGCTCTTTTAAATAATTTTTCTAACTCATATTTAGAATAAGATATGATAGTTGGTCGTCCATGTGGACAAGTAAATGGGTTATCTGTTTTTCTTAGGGTATCTAATAAGTATTCCATATCAGATAGACTAATATGATCATTTGCTTTAATACTCATTTTACAAGCTAGAGTAATTGCCACTTTTTCAGTAAATTTATAACTATCAAAACTTTCTTTCGAAATAATGATATCAATAATCTTTCTAATAGCTTCTTCTACATTACCACTTGGTAACCAAAAAGGATGACTTCTAATTAATATTGCATTATTACCAAATTCCTCTACTACAAAATTTAACTCTTCTAATAAATTCATATGTTCTTTTAAAATAATAAAATCATTAGCAGGAAGTTCAATTCTAATAGGAATTAATAAATCAATCATTTTATTATCATGTGTACCCATAGCTTTTAAATACTTCTCATAATTAATTCTCTCATTTGCAGCATGTTGATCGATCATATACATTCCATCTTCATTTTCAGCAATAATATACGTTCCATGAACTAATCCAACAGGATACATTTTTTTTACTCTTTCCGTATTATCTGTATCCTTGTTATAAGATATTTCATTGCTATTTTCACTAACCTCAAAATCAAATGACAATTCTTCTAATGATTTATTTTCTTCTACTATGCTTGTTGTTTTATCATTATTTTCAATATAATTATCAATAATTTTAGTTAGATCTATCTTACTAGGATTGGTATAAATACTTTCTGTATTACTAGGTGCTTCTATTTTAGGAATTAAAGTAAGCTCTTCTAATTTAGAAGTAATAGCTTTATTAATTAACTCCTTTAATATATCAAAAGAAGAAAATTTAATATCCATTTTAGTTGGATGAATATTTACGTCTATTAAATAAGGATCCGCTTCTATATTTAATACAACAATAGGATATTTTCCTTCATGAATATAAGTATGATAACTATCTAATATACATTTGATTAAATCGTTGTTACGAATAATTCTTCCATTAACCAAAGTTGTAATAACCGATCTTGTGGATCTTGTTACTTCAGGATAAGAGATATATCCCTCAATTTTATAATCCCTATTCTCTTTTTCTATTTTTATCATTTTTTTACTAACATCTAATCCATAAATATTATAAATTACTTTTAATAAATTGCCAGAACCATCTGTATTTAATAAAACTTTATCATTGTTAGTTAAAACAAATTTAATATTAGGAAAAGATAACGCCATTTTATTAACGTATTCAACAATATTAGAAAGTTCTATATATAAATTTTTTAAATATTTTAATCTTACTGGAGTATTATAAAATAAATCTTTTACTGTAATTTGTGTTCCTTTTTTCAAGTCACTATTACTTACACTTTCAATATTACCACCATGAATAATTACTTCCGTACCAGTTATTCCATCACTAGTTTTTAATGTAACATGACTAACGGATGCGATGGATGGTAATGCTTCACCACGAAATCCTAGACTTTCAATATTAAAAAGATCTTCTAGATCTTTTAATTTACTAGTAGCATGTCTAGAGAAAGCTAACGTTGCATCATTTCTATCCATACCAATTCCATCATCAGTAACAGTTATTTCCTTTACCCCCCTGTCAATTAAATCAATTTTAATTGAACTACTTTTGGCATCTATTGCATTTTCAACTAATTCTTTTACTACATTCATTGTCTTCTCAACAACTTCTCCTGCAGCAATTTTATTAGCTAAATTTTCATCCATTACTTTTATTCTACTCATATCAAAACCCTTTGCTATTTTTCTCCTACTCTGTATCCATATCAATATAAGCTTTTCCATTCGTTGGATCTACATAATAGATAATCTCACTATCATCTACAATATTAGTAACGATAACTTTATAAAAACTATCTTCTGTTACTTCATATCTAAATTCATAGTTATCACTACCAAAATTTTCTTTCACTATTTCAATAGCTTGTTCTCCTGTCATATCAGTTGCTTCAGTTAATTGTTCTTCTCTTGTTTTTTCTTGTTCTTCACTAGTAGGTGGAGTATTACCTGAGTCACTTTTATTTAAATTAATAATAATAACTCCTGCAACAATTAAAATAATTGCTATTATTATGGCAATAATTAAACGTAAATTATTTTTAATAAACTTCATATCTTACACCCTTCCCTATATTAAATATTATAACTCTTTTTTTATATTAAGTAAATTAATTTTCTAAATCTTGTAAGTATTGATATAAATTACTAGCCACATCTTTATTTAAAATTTTCTCCAAATCTTCGAGCGATGCTTCTTTCATTTTCTTTAAAGATCCAAAAGACTTTAATAATTCTTTCTTTCTTTTTTCACCTATTCCTGGGACAAAATCTAATAAACTAGATAACATTCCTTTACTTTTAATATTTCTATGATAACTAATAGCAAAACGATGAACTTCATCTTGAATCTTAGTTAAAAATAAGAATAAATTACTTTTATTGTTAATATCTATGGTAACTAAATCAGAATTGATAATACTACTAGTACGATGTTTATCATCTTTTTTTAATCCGATGATTGGAATACTTAAATTTAAGGAATCTAACACTTCTTTTACAACTTTTACTTGTAACTCTCCACCATCGATAACAATTAAGGAAGGGGCCTCTTCTTCTTCCATTAATACTTTATAATATCGTCTATAAATAACTTCACGCATGGCACTTAAATCATCTTTAACATCTACACTTATTTTATATTTTCGATATAAATCCTTATTAGGAATAAAATCGTCAAAAACTACCATTCCTCCTACATAAAATGTACCAAATAAATGTGAATTATCAAAAGCTTCAATTCTTGTAATATTATCTATATGTAGAGCTTCTTCTAATTCTTTTTTAGCATTCTGTCTTGCTTCATCATTTTTCTTCAATATTTCTTCTTTTTCAGTAAGCGCTACTTTAGCATTATCATTGGCAAGTAATAATAACTTTTTAATATCACCTTTTTTAGGAATTAAAGCCTTAATATTTAAATATTGTTGTAATAACTCACTATCAATATTTTCATTAACTACGATTTCATTTGGTAATAAATGATCTTTTTCATAAAATTTTATAATATATTCCATTACTTCTTCCGCCTCATCATCTACCGTAGTAATGATATCTTTATGGCGTCCAAATAACAATCCATCTCTTATAAAAAATACTTGGATTGATAAATAATTATTATTTTTATAAAAACCAAATAAATCAAAATTATATTTGCGATTTAAATCGATCTTTTGACGTTTTAAAGTAATTTCTATATCATCTAACATACTTTTTAACTCTTGTGCTTTTTCAAAATTAAGAGCTTCACTAGCTTTATACATATCTTCTTCTATTTTTTTGGTAATAATACTAGCATCCCCTTTTAAAAAAGAAATGATCTCTTCTTTCATTTTGTTTATTACATCATTACTAATATTATTGTATTTACAATATCCTAAGCATTCTCCTAAATGGTAATAAAGGCAAACATCTTTTTTTAGAGTAGCACATTTACGTAATGGATAAATTCTATTAATAATTTCAACTGTCCTTCTTGCTGCATTTACATTAGGATATGGTCCAAACAAATGGTTTTTATTTCGTTTACGATTTAAGTTTCTTACTACTTTAACCGTTGGATACTTATCATTAGTAAGTTCAATGTAAGGATAACTTTTATCATCTTTTAATAAAATATTATATTTAGGGTTATACTTTTTGATAAGAGTAATTTCTAATATTAATGACTCTAATTCAGAAGATGTGACAATATATTCAAAAGTTACGATATCATTTACTAACATAACAGTTTTTCCTGTTACGGTTCCGGTGAAATAACTTTTTAATCTATTCTTTAAATTTTTAGCTTTACCTACATAAATAATAATCCCATCTTTGTTTTTCATTTGATAACATCCTGGTAAATTAGGAACTAAAGCTAATTTTTCTTTGATATGTTTTTTTACGTCTTCTCTCATAGTAATCACCGATACTATTATAGCATAATAACTAGAATTAAATACAATAATAAGTTATAATTATCTTGGTGGTTATATGTATACAATTAGTGAAAATACGGAAAAGGAAATTGAAATTAAAAAATCAAGATTTATATCTCGAATTTATAGAATATATAATTTAGAAGAAGTTGATAAAATACTACAGGAATTAAAAAAAGAATATAAGGATGCCACTCATTATTGTTATGCTTATATTATTGATGAAAATAAAAAATCTAGTGATGATAATGAACCTAGTGGTACAGCGGGAATTCCTATTTTACAAGTGTTAGAAAAGAATAATTTAAATTATGTCTTATGTGTTGTCATTAGATATTTTGGTGGTATAAAATTAGGAGCTGGAGGATTAGTAAGAGCTTATACCAAATCAGTTACTGAGGGATTAAAAATGTGTCAAAAGTATGAATTAATCCCTGGATATAAAATAGAAATCAATATTTCATATGATGAACAGAAAAAATTAGATTATATAGTAAAAGAATATAAAGTTGATAAGAAATTTGATAATAATATCACATATCATATATTAATACCTAAAAAAGATTTCAATATTCTTACTGAATTTAATCCCAAAATAATAAAAGAAATACAAATAGAAAAAGAGAATTAAACCAAATTAATTCTCTTTTCTTTATTGTAATAAATGATTACCAAGAGCCTCCGCCTCCGCCACCGGATCCTCCTCCTGAAGAACCTCCACCGGAAGAAGAGGAACTACTTCCACCAGATGAACCTCCAGAACTACTTGTCGGTCTAGAACTCATAGATTTTCTTGCAGATGACATTGTGTTACTCATAAATCTATCAAATGAATGATGCGTGAATGTGTTAGGACTGTCATACCAATTTGGAGCTTGTAAACTAATTTGTTCAAATTTTTGAACCCACTTCTTTGATATTCTTAAAGCATAAGTATATGGTAAAATATTATAGAAATAACTTGGATCTTGCATTACCAGTGCCTCTAGTCTTTCTTTTTCTGCTGTTTCTAAGAATGTTTTAAATCCTTTTATTTTTCCTAACATTGTATTACCATATTCTGTTCGCTTTGTCATTAACTTTAGCAATATAACTGTTCCTATCAAACATATCATACCTATAATGAACCCAATAAAAAGTACCTTATCATTTTTTATTATGTCAACAAGTGGCAAAGCCCGAATAAATAAAGATGATAAAATAACAGTAAATACTAACCAAATTATCTTAAAAAAGCCAGGTATAGAATCTGCTAAAACAACTGCGTAAAAAGGTGCTAAAAACAGTGCTACAGCTAATGATGGACCTAAGTCACTTACTCCAGCATATTGTAATGTTGGTACAGAAATCATTGTTATCAATGACAAAATAATTAAAAGAACAATAATGAATTTTTTCTTTGAAGTGTTTTCAAATATCTTTCTTTTATTAAATTTAGAATTAGTTTTTAATAATATTAAATCCAAAGTTTGATAAAAACTATTATATAAATCATTACTAGTTACCTCTATGTTATCACTAATTGGAATATTGTAAAATTTTTTATTTATAATAGATATGTTTGACTTCCAAAATAATCCTTCTAAAAATAATTGTTCATTAGTATCATTGCCATCATAATCTTTTAACTTTACGATTTTAAATTTATTACTAGATATGTTACTATTATCTTCAACTATTTTTATATATCCTTTATTTGCTAAATAAATCAACAAAGAAATAACATCTTCTTTATCTGCTCTACCTTTATATAAAAATCCAAGGTCTAAACTGTTAATTCCTTCTGGTGGATAAAATTCTACTGTTTCAATGACATGGTCATCGCGTCCAAATTTATACCATAATACTAATGAAACTATTAAACTTAAAATAGGAATGATAAAATATAAATAAGTATCTACTCCTATTGGATATCCTGCTCCTACAAAATATCCTTCATCTAATTCCATTCTAACAGTTAATGCTTCATTTTTATTTAATATACCATCATATCTCCCGGTAATAGTATTATCGGTAACACTATACTTAATATTAGAATTATTAGTAGAACCAATTTTCCCTGAAGAAAATCCCATTTTACTTTCATCAAAGTCTTTTGGCATGGTAATGGTAAAAGTTACATTTCCAATAACTGTATCCCATTCATTTCCAATAATATTAAAATAAAATTCATCGTAATTTTTATTAGGATCTTGTCCTATATTATAATTATAACTTATAACGTATTTCTTAGTTCCTGTTATAGTTTTATTAGCATCTCCTATTTGTATTTGATAGTAATTACTTCCCTTGGAAGTAGTATACTTTTCATTTACTTGTAAATTAGTTAAGCGTGCTCTATTTTTAGAAGTAGTACCATCTAATCTTTTGATTGTATTGACTAAAGGTATTTTTCTAAAAATTCCGTGTTTAGGAATATAAAAATTAGCAGTAATTGTCTCTGTAATATCGAAAGTATTGTTTTCATTTACTATAATATTGACATTATAACTATCTATAACATAATCATATACATCATATAACTCGTTTAAACTTGGGGTATTGTATATTGACTGAGAAGAATTACTAAAGTTATCTTCATGATAATCAAATAAAATTTTATAATAATAAATATCATCTACACTATAGCCACCTTTAATCTTGTTTATATTTAACATTTGAACAAGATCAGCATATTTATTCGCAGAA
This sequence comes from uncultured Bacilli bacterium, assembly GCA_944332575.1. Taxonomy (GTDB): domain Bacteria; phylum Bacillota_I; class Bacilli_A; order RF39; family UBA660; genus RGIG3091. The sequence continues at coordinate 35,643 of CALVKH010000006.1, forward strand.
ATTTCATGGTTATAATTGCTAGTAGCAAGTAATGTATAAGATTTATCATAATAATAAATAGTACTATTTAAATTATAATCAAAACTACTATTATTATAAACAGAGGCCACCATTCCAAAAGATAAACTTGAATTATTAGAATTATCTTTAAAAGTAATTGATTTGACTTTTACATCACTATTTAACTCTATTTCAGAAATAACATCTATTGGGATATAATCTGATTCTTTGGTTTGAGCATTTACAACACAAGGTAAGAATAATAAAATAAATAAACTAATTACAAATATTAAAAACCTATTTTTAACCATTCTTCGTACAATTTGCTTATCATTTAAATTAACCTTCATTTTGCTTTCTCCTTAAATTCCATCATTTTTCTACACTCTATTATTATAAGTATATCATGAGTAGTTCTAAATGACTATATGATAAATAACGTATTATTCATATTTTACATTACAAGCAAAAAGAGAATTAAACCAAATTAATTCTCTTTAATTTAATCAAACCAACGCATTAATACTTCTTTTGGAACAAATCCAACTTGTTTTTTATCTATTACTCCATCTTTAAATAGAATAATAGTTGGAATGGACATGATTCCATATGTTTTAGCAATATCTTCTCGCTCATCCACATTAACTTTGATTACTTTAACATCCTTTAATTCATTACTAACTTCTTCAATAATAGGCCCTACCATACGACATGGCCCGCACCAATCTGCATAAAAGTCTACTAAAACAGTACCACTTTTAATCTCTTCATTAAAATTTTCGTTTGTTAAATGTTTAACCATAATTTCTCTCCTATCTATATTTATTTAATATTGAGTCAATTCCTGGAACTCTGATTTTTCCATGATCAATTAATTTTTCTACATACTCCACTGTAATCATTTTATGTTCTAACATGATGTCTATTGCTTCTCTATTAAATCCATCTGGATCATTTTCATATCTATTATCTTCTATTAAATGATATACATCTTTAACTGTATCATCAACACTAGAGATGACTTCATTTAAAACAGGTGTATCTAATATATTATCTTTAAATTTAGAACCATCCATAATACCTACATCTAGCATAGGTTGATTTAAGATAAATACTACGATAAAAGCGATAATATATCCCTCTATTGCTCCTACGATAGCACCTAATATTTTAGAAGGTATTCCTAAAATAATAGTAAACTTAAGTATTTTTTCAATAAATCCAGTAGCACTTAATATTAATCTAAATACAATCATAATAAGACTAAATACAATTAGAAACGCTAATAATTGATAAAGAATAATATTTAATACAGTAACTCCTTCTATAGCTCCCCCAAATTCAAAAAATGGCAAATATGGACTAAGAAAATCTGCAACAGGATTTTTTAAATAGAAAGAGATAATAAATACTAATAAAAATCCTACTGTCATTACTAATTCATTTAAAACTCCACGTTTAAATCCTACTACTGCTGCACATAAGATGATTAAAATAATAACTACATCTATAATATTCATATACTGCCTCCTTATTATAGTATAATCAAATTATATCCATATATTAAAAAATAGTCAAATAAAGTGCATTTATCTATAAAACATTTTATATATTAGATAATTTACTTTTTATAAATTCATCTAAATATTCAGAATCCTTGGTAACCCATTGATAATCACAATGCTCATTGCTTAATTTAACTTTTATGGACGATCTATCGACATTGATAATAAAATCCAATTCTATAAGATGTACCAAATTTCCTTTTACTTCTTTAATTTCATCAAAATAGTGAGTGATCATAGGCTCAAAATCATAAGTAAAACCAATTTCCTCCTTTAATTCTCTTTTTAACCCTTCTTTTAAAGTCTCACCATCTTCTAGGTGACCTCCCGGAAATTCCCAAGCACCAGGATATAAGTTATCATTATTATTTCGTTTTACAACTAATAATAAATCTTTATCTTTTAAAATACCAGTTAATACAATTTCTGTTTTCATATGATTCAAAGCCTCCTTTTATTTTATTCTTTATCCTTGATACTATTTTTTAATTCATATAAGAAGTTCAAAGCTTCAATCGGTGTCATCTCTAGAGGATTTATTTCTTTTATTTTTTCTTCTAAATAATTAGTTTCCGTTTCTTTTTCATTTGCATCCAAGAAAAGAGACGTTTGAACAAAAGATTGTTTTTTATTATTTTTATTCTCATAGATAGATAAGATCTCATTAGCACGTTCTATTAAGGAATGCGGAAGCTTTGCTAATGATGCTACATGAATACCATAACTCTTATCCACTGCTCCCGATTTTATTTTATGCAAGAAAGTTATTTTGCCGTCTTCCTCAATCGCACTTACATGAACGTTCCTTAAATTTGATAAATCAGCGGATAAGCTAGTTAATTCGTGATAGTGAGTAGAAAATAACGTCTTTGCTTTAATTTTATCATGAATATATTCTAATATTGCTTGCGCTAGACTCATTCCATCATAAGTTGCTGTACCTCGTCCTAATTCATCAAATAAAATTAAACTATTGGGAGTAGCTTCTTGGATAGCATAATTAGCTTCTTTCATCTCAACCATGAATGTTGACTCACCACTAACTAAATCATCACTTGCGCCAATTCTAGTAAAAATTTTATCAAAAATCGGAATCGTACAACTTTTAGCTGGAACAAAAGAACCAATTTGAGCCATAATAACCGTAATAGCAAGTTATCTCATATAAGTTGACTTACCATCCAAATTAGGA
>CALVKH010000007.1 GCA_944332575.1 uncultured Bacilli bacterium
TAGTTGTTGAAGGAAATAAGGATATATTTAATTACAATGATATTAATGTAGTTGATCATATCAAAAATTATATTAAGTTAGGATATAGTGAAAAAGAAGCTATGAAACTGATAGCTAGAGATAGAAAAACGACAAAATCTGAGATTTATAAAGAATATCATAAAGGATGTGAATAAATGAAATTAATAGTGGGACTTGGCAATCCAGGCAATGAATATAATAGTACAAGACATAACATGGGATTTTTTTATATTGATAAATATGCAGAAAAAAACCATGTAGTAATTAATAAAAAAAAGTTTAATGGATTATATTGCGATTTACTTATTAATAACGAAAAAGTAATTTTATTAAAACCTCAAAGTTATATTAACTTATCGGGAGAAGTAATAAAAAAGTATATTGATTATTTTAATATTGCTATAAAAGATATCTTAATAATATGTGATGATTTAAACTTAGAATCAGGAAAAATTCGCATAAGACCTTCTGGTAGCAGTGGTGGTCACAACGGTTTAAAAAATATAGAATTAATGTTAAATACCAAGGATTATTCAAGATTAAGAATTGGTATTTCTAATAATAAAGAAATCGATACTAAAGATTATGTTTTATCTAAAATTGATAATAAAACAATGGAAATTTTTAATAACAATATAGATATAGTTTGTAATATAATTAATGATTTTTTCAAAATGGATATGGAAACATTAATGTCCAAATATAATAGGAAATGATGGTGATAACATGAATTTATTTGATAAGTTAGATTATAGTAATGATCTTAATAATGTTAGTCTGTATGGAATGACAGATGATTTTTTCTGTTTATATATATCTAACTTATCAAAGGTAAACAATAAAAATATTGTAATTATAACTTCTACTTTGTTTGAAGCAAATAAATTAGTTAATTCGCTTAATAATTATGACGATAATATTCTTTTATTTCCGATGGATGACTTTTTAGCTAGTGCTTCTATTGCAACTAGTCCTGAATTGAAAACAACCAGATTAGAAACGTTAAACGAATTAATGAATGATGAAAGACATATTGTTGTTACTCATTTAAATTCATACTTAAGATTTTTACCTTCTAAGAAAAGTTATCATGATCATATTATTACTTTAAAAACGGGAGATTCTATAGATAGAGAAGAATTAATAAATAAACTATTAAATATTGGATATGTAAGAGAAACAACAGTAACTAGAACAGGTGATATTGGAATAAGAGGTTTTGTTATAGATATATTTCCGCTAGGTTCCCCTAATGCCGTTCGTTTAGAATTTTTTGGCGACGAAATAGAATCAATTCGTAATTTTGATACCATTACTCAAAAATCAATTGAAAGTATTGACAAAGTTACTATTTATCCTAATAGTGAAATATTTGAGGAAGAGGATGAATTTAAAAAGAGATTTAATATTGTTCATAACCCAGAAAATATTTTAAATTATGTAGAAGATCCTATTGTTATAGTGAAAGATTATTCACAATTAAAAGTTGGATATGAAAAACTTGTTGAAGATATATATGATTATTTAAGTAGAAACGAATTAAATACTGATCAAAATATAATTTTTGGTTTAGACAAAATTCCTTATGATTGTACATTGTATAATACTATTGACTCAGATATAGCAAATTTTACTGATAAGAAAAAATTAAATTTTAATATCCAGACAATTGATTCATTTCATGAAAATATAGAAGCGATTAAAAATTACATTATTAATAATTTAAAAAAGAATAAAACAATTATCATATGCTTAAAAGATTATCAAATAAAGAGTTTTATCAAATTTATTGATTTAGATTATGTAAAAGTGGAAAATAATAAAATTATTATAAATAAATTAAATATAATTAATTTACATTTAAATCAGGGCTTTATATATGATGATTATATTGTTTTAACTGAAAAGGAACTATTTAATACCAACACTAATAAAAATAAATATAAAACAACTTTTAAATATTCGTCAAAAATAAAAAATGTAAATAATCTTAATGTAGGGGATTATGTAGTACATAATATACATGGTATTGGTATATATAATGGTATTAAAACATTAACTAAAAATGGATTAAAAAAAGATTACTTAGAACTTCTTTATGAAGGAAAAGATAAATTATATATTCCAGTAGAAAAAATAGAATTGATTAGTAAGTATACTGGTAAAGAAGGAGTAGCACCTAAAATTCATAAATTAGGTGGAACGGAATGGGCAAAAACTAAGCTTAGGGTAAAAAACAAGGTAAGAGAAATTGCCGCCGATTTAATTAAATTATATGCTTCTCGTGAAATGCAGAAAGGGTATGCTTTTAGTGTTGATAGTGAATTACAACAAATATTTGAAGATGAGTTTCAATATGAATTGACTGCTGACCAAAAAATTGCAATTAATCAAATAAAAAGTGATATGGAATCATCTCATCCGATGGATAGATTACTATGTGGCGATGTTGGATATGGAAAGACAGAGGTAGCTTTTAGAGCCATGTTTAAAGCTGTATCTGATTCCAAACAAGTTTTATATTTATGCCCTACTACTATATTATCAAATCAACAATATAATAATGCTATTCAAAGATTTAAAAATTTTCCAGTTAATATAGCAGTATTGAATAGATTTACTTCACCAAAACGTACTAAAGAAATTTTAAATGACTTAAAAGACGGAAAAATAGATATTTTGTTTGGTACACATAGAATTTTAAGTAATGATATTCAACCTAGTAATTTAGGACTTTTAGTAATAGATGAAGAACAACGTTTTGGAGTAGCACATAAGGAAAAAATAAAACAATATAAAAATAACGTAGATGTCCTTACTTTAACAGCTACACCGATACCACGAACTTTACAAATGTCAATGATGGGAATTAGAAGTTTATCACTAATAGAAACCCCACCTATTAATAGATATCCTGTTGAAACATATGTAATTGAAGAAAATGATTTTTTAATTAAGGAAGCAATTTATAAAGAATTATCTAGAGATGGACAAATTTTCTTGTTATTTAATAGTGTTGAAAAGATAGAAAATAAAGCAATTGAAATTTCTAAGTTGGTACCAGACGCTAGAATTATTTATGCTCATGGTAGAATGAATAAAGAAGAACTCGAAGATATTATGCTGAAGTTTATTAATCATGAATATGATGTACTAATATGTACCACCATTATTGAAACAGGTATTGATATTCCTAATGTTAATACGTTAATAATAATTGATGCTGATCATTTTGGGCTTAGTCAATTGTATCAAATAAGAGGTCGAGTAGGAAGAAGTGACAAAATAGCATATGCGTATTTAATGTATAACAAGAGTAAGGTATTAACTGAAACCGCTATTAAGAGATTGAAAGTGATTAAAGAATTTACTGAATTAGGAAGTGGATTTTCTATTGCCACCCGTGATTTATCGATAAGAGGAGCAGGGGATATTTTAGGTAGTGAACAAGCTGGTTTTATTGATAATGTTGGTATAGATTTATATTTAAAAATATTAAATGATGAAATTAAACGATTAAAAGGTGAACCAATTGAAGAAGAAGTTATTAATGAATCTAAACCATTAATTGAAGTAGATACTCATATTGAAGATAGTTATGTTGAAGAAAACGAATTGAAAATTGAAATACATAAGAAAATCAATGAAATTGATTCATATAATAAATTATTAGAGGTAAAATTAGAATTAGAAGATAGATTTGGTAAACTTGATGATAATTTAATTATTTATATGTATGAAGAATGGTTTGAGAAATTAGCTCGAGATAAACATGTTGAAACCGTTAAAGAAACAAAGAACTTTATTGAATTAATTTTCGATAAGGAATATTCTAATAAAATTGATGGAGAAAAAGTTTTTGAAGATGCTTATAAAATCTCTAGGATGTTTAGATTTATGTTTAAAAATGATCGTTTGATAATAATTCTTGATATTTTAAAATTAGATAAACATTACATTTACTATTTAGTGGAATTACTGGATAAAATAACCTTTAACACTTAGTATCGAGTTGACTATTAAACATATATTTGATAAGATTAAGTTATTAAGAATAGAAATAGGTGTATATTATGAATAATAATGTAGATATAGATATCAATGAAATTTTTAGTGAAAAACATCAGAAAATGTTTTTTGATAAATTAAGATTAGATTTAGATAATAATACAGATACTTTTAAATTAGCAACGAAGAATATTATAAAAATAGAAATTGCAAAGTTATTATCTTCTTTAAAAAGAGTTTATGACAAGCATTCTGTTGATATTGATGACGAGATAATAAAACAAATATTAAATGATAGCAAAAATTCAATGTTAGAAAATACTATGATTGTAATTGATGAAAAACACGATAAGAATAAAGAGTATATTAACACTAAAGAATCACAATATAATATTACAAAAAAATTTCTAAAGGAATATCATAAACAAATTGATGATAATGAAACTCCTTTTGAAGAGACATTAAATCTTTCTATAAAAGAGGAAGCGGAGGTATTATTATATAATAAATTAATCAATGCCTATCCGTGTGTTAACGAGGAAATGCAGCATGATATTTTAACTATCATTAATATAAATTTTTCTCAAACATTGTTTAATAGAATTAGCGGAGAAAGTGTACACCGAAATCAAACATTAAAAAACATTGCTGAAGAAACATATAAAAAATACATAGATTTAGATAAAAGTCGAACTTCACAAAAAGAAAATATTAAAATTAAAACGTTACAAGAATCAAAATAAACTCATATTGAGTTTTTTTTTGACTTTTTATTGGTAAAATTTACCAAAGGAAATATACCCCTAAAGAGATTATAATTTATGTAGTAAATAAAAAAATTATTTACTAGTAGTAGGTATAATTTTTAATTCACAACAAATACTAATGTGTGAAAGAAAGAGGGTAATTTCTATGGAAACAACTGGAGTAGTAAGAAGAATTGACGATTTGGGTAGAGTTGTAATACCCAAAGAAATACGAAGAACTCTTGGAATTAAAGATGGTACCTCATTAGAAATATTTGTTGAAAAAGATATGGTCGCTTTAAAAAAGCATTCTTCGATGAACAATTTATCGCATTTTGCTGAAGTATATGTAGACTCTATCTATAATGCTTTGAAAAAAGATATAATTATAACTGATAGAGATAATATAATAGCATGTGCAGGTAGTTTAAAAAAAGAGTATTTAAATAAACCTATTAGTAGCTATTTAGAGGAATGTATTAATAAAAGAAATAATATTATTGAAGAAGATATGAAAGAGATAAATATTATTAATGAAAAACAAGAATATTGTAGTTATGTAATTAATACGATTATATCAAATGGAGATTCGATCGGACTTATCATTATTTTATCTTTAGATGACAAAGTAAGTAGTTTAGAAATAAAAACTGCTCAAATAGCTGCACAATTTTTTGGAAAGCATATTGAAGAATAAGAATAAAGATGTTATAATAAGGTACATATTTATTATGACTTTGAGGGAAAGAGAAGTAATCTTCTTATTATAGAGAGCTTTGGTTGGTGGAAAAAGTATAAGAATTACTGAGAATGGTTCCTTAGTCTTATTAGTCGATATGTAGGCTAATACGTTAGCAGCGTTAATGTGTTGAGTGCATAGTTTTACTATGAATTAAGGTGGTAACACGGATAATTCGTCCTTAAGGAGGTTTTATCTGTGTTTTGTTTTTTTGGAGGTGTATAAGAATGCCTAGATATTTTGAAAAAATTAGTTTTGAGCAATTTAAAATTGATTGTAGTAATGATAAAAAGATATACAATAATTTTTCACTGCCAAAAAGAAGTACCAAAAATAGTGCGGGATATGATTTTTTTTCCATTTATGATTTTGTTTTAAAACCGAAGGAAACTATGAAAATTCCTACGGGTGTTAAAGTTAATATGAACAATGATGAAGTATTAATGCTGTTTGTTAGAAGTAGCATGGGATTTAAATATAATATACGGATGTGTAATCAAGTTGGTATTCTAGATAGTGATTATTACAATAATTCTTCTAATGAAGGGCATATATGGATAAAAATACAAAATGAAGGTGATAAAGAATATATTGTAAAAAAAGGGGAAGCTATTTGTCAGGGAGTATTTACTAAATTTTTAACAGTAGATAACGAAGAAGAAATAAACAATGAAAGAAAAGGTGGCTTTGGTTCCACTAATAAGGAGGAATAATATGGAAAAGTATTATATTAGTACTGCTATAGCATATACTTCTGGTAAACCTCATATAGGTAATACTTATGAAATTGTTTTAGCAGATGCTATTGCAAGATATAAAAGACAAAAGGGGTTTGATGTTTATTTTCAAACTGGAACCGACGAGCATGGTGAAAAAATTGAAATAAAGGCTAAGGAGCAAGGTGTAACACCACAGGAGTATGTTGATAAAATTGCTGCAGAGATTAAAAGAATATGGGATATTATGGATACTAGCTATGATCGTTTTGTAAGAACAACTGATCCTGACCATGAAAAAAAGGTTCAAAAGATATTTAAAAAAATGTATGATAAAGGCGATATATATTTGGGAAAATATGAAGGATTATATTGTACTCCATGTGAATCATTTTTTACTGAAAGTCAATTAGTGGATGGAAAATGTCCTGATTGTGGCCGTGAAGTACATTATGCTAGTGAAGAAGCTTATTTTTTTAAATTATCTAAATATCAAGATAAATTAGTTGAATATTATAATAGTCATCCAGATTTTATTAAACCTGATTCAAGAAAAAACGAAATGATTAATAATTTTATTAAGCCAGGATTACAAGATTTATGTGTTTCTAGAACGTCATTTAAATGGGGAATACCTGTTGATTTTGATCCTAAACATGTTATATATGTTTGGTTAGATGCACTTACAAATTATATTACCAATATTGGGTATGATGTTGATAATCCTACGGAAGAATTTAAAAAATATTGGCCAGCAGATTTACATTTGATAGGTAAAGATATTATAAGATTCCATACTATTTATTGGCCTTGTTTTTTGATGTCATTAGATTTGCCACTTCCAAAACAAATATTTGGTCATCCTTGGTTACTATTTGGTAATGACAAGATGAGTAAATCTAAAGGAAATATTATGTATGCGGATGATTTGGTAGAATTGTTTGGAGTAGATGCAATTAGATATTATGTGTTACATGAAATTCCTTATGCTAATGATGGTAGTCTTACTTATGATTTATTAATTGATCGAATTAATAGTGATTTAGCTAATATTTTAGGTAATTTAGTTAATAGAACTATTACAATGGCTAATAAATATTTTGATGGTTCTATAAAATATACGAATCAAACTGACCAATTAGATAATGAATTAATAGATAGTATTAATTTATTAGATGAAAAAGTTGAAGATAAAATGAGTCGCTTAGAGATAGGTGGGGCATTGGATGAAATATTTGATGTATTAAGAAAGAGCAATAAATATATAGATGATACAATGCCATGGTCTTTAGCTAAAGATGAGGATAATAAAGATAGATTAATGACAGTTATTTATAATTTGTTAGAAGCAATAAGAGTTTGTGCTGTTTTCTTAAAGCCATTTTTACCTAGTACAAGTGATAATATTTTGTCACAATTAAATATGAATGATGATAGAAGAGAATACAAGCGTGATAATAATTATAAAACTAATTCCCCAATACCATTATTTCAAAGGATTAATAAAGAAGAAAAATTGAAAGAAATTAATCAAAAATAGGTTATGATTCATCATAATCTATTTTTTTGATATAATTATCTTGATATAAGAAGAGGTGGAATATGTTAATAGATACTCATTTGCATATGAATAATGATGCTAATATAGAAAATATAATTAAAGAAGCTTATGATAATGATGTTAAATATTTAATCATTAGTGGTTGTGATAAAGAAGGAATATTAGATGCTTTAGAAATTATAAAAAAATTTGATAATGTTTATGCTACCATAGGGTTTCATCCGAGTGAAGTGGATGCAGTTAGTGATAGTGATTTAATATGGATAGAGGATTTGATTAAAAATAATAACAAGATAATAGGGATAGGAGAAATAGGTTTAGATTATTATTATGGTAAAGATAATAAGGATAAGCAGTTACAATTATTTTCTAACCAATTAAAAATAGCTGAAAAATTACAACTTCCTGTTGTTATTCATTCTAGAGATGCATTCCAAGATACTTATGATTTATTAAAACAATATAATTTAAAAGGTATTATTCATTGTTTTACTGGTAGTCTTGAAGTAGCTCACCTTTATATAAAATTGGGGTATTGTTTAGGTATAGGAGGAGTAGTTACTTTTAAAAATAGCAATTTATCTAATACTATTGAACAAATTCCTATGGAAAATATTGTGTTAGAGACAGATAGTCCATATTTAGCACCAGAGCCTTTTAGAGGTAAACAAAATAGTCCAAAATATATACCAATAATAGCTAAAAAAATATCTGAGTGCAAAAAAATATCCACAGAAGAAGTGGAAAAGATTACCTCTTCTAATGTAACTAGAATATTTGACTTAAAATTTTGAGTGTGCTATTATATTTTTGTAAAGACGAGGAGAAAGTATGAAAAATATATTATATATGATCAGAAACCAGCTTTGCGTAATATTAGTGCTAATCGTTATGTTTTTTATAATAGTTAGTGGTAATAAAAAAGAAGAAGTAATTACTTATAATGTAAGTAGTATTAATTCAATTCAAGCTGTTCATTTAGTTTCTAAATATAACGCTGAAGTGGTAGAAACTATATATGCTAGTAATATGTCTGAAATTTTGCAATATGGTCAAACCAATCCTGTAATATTTCAAGGAACAATGACTGGTTATGGTCCAGATTGTGTTGGATGTAGTGGTATAGTATCTTGTCCACCTAGAAATGATGTTAGAAATGGAAATATATATTTTGAAGATAATGAATACGGGACGTTACGAATTGTAGCGGCTGATGCTAATATTCCGTGTGGAACAGTAGTAAAAATATCAGGAGATAGACTTGGTGAACAAATAACTGCTGTAGTATTAGATCGTGGAGGAGTAATCAAAGGTACATTAATGGATTTATTAATGCCTAGCGAAAGAGCATCCAATTCTGTAGGAAGACAAAATGTAACATATGAAATAATAAGATGGGGATGGTAAAAGTACAGAGATGTACTTTTATTTAGTAAGGAGTAATTATGAAATATTCGCCAGTAGAAGTTAGTAACAACTTAAAAGAATATAAATTTAGCTTTAAAAAAAAATTTGGGCAAAATTTTATTATTGATGAGAATATAGTTGATAATATAATTAGTAAATCAAAAATAAAGAAGAATTCACTAGTAATAGAAGTAGGACCAGGTAGTGGTTCTTTAACTTATAAATTATGTAAGACAGCAAAACAAGTAATTTGCTTTGAGGTAGATACTAGTTTAAAAGATATTTTGGATAATAATTTACAAGAATATAATAATGTTGAAATTATTTATGAAGACTTTTTAAAAGTTAATTTACAAAATAAATTAAGTCAATATGAGTATGATAATTTATACTTGATAGCTAATTTGCCATATTATATTACCACTCCTATTATTACTAAAATTATTGATGAGAAGATAGATGTTGATAAAATTGTTATCATGGTTCAAAAGGAAGTTGGTGAACGCTTTAGCGCAAAGCCAAATTCCAAAGATTATAATTCTTTAAGTGTTTTTTTACAATATAATTTCAATATAAACAAAATTATGGATGTAAGTCGTAATGTTTTTATTCCAAAACCAAATGTTGATAGTATAGTATTAGAATTATGTAAGAAGGAAAAGAAACCAGTAAACGATTTGAATAAATTTTATAAATTGGTTAGGGATAGCTTTACTCAAAAGAGAAAAAATTTGCGTAATAATCTAAAGCAATATGATTTATTAAAAATAGAAAGTGTTTTATCTAAGTATGGATTTGATTTAAATTCTAGAGCAGAACAACTATCATTAGATATTTTTATTGATCTTAGTAATAATTTATAATAAATATAAAATAGAAAACATATAATTATCTGGGGATGATTATATGTTTTTTAAAGTTGGAGATCTGGTAACTAGAAATTCTTATAATAATGATATAGTTTTTAAAATAATTGAAGTAAATGATAAAATTGCCTATTTAAAAGGACTTAATATAAGATTATACGCTGATAGTAACATGGATGATTTAAAACTTGTTGAAGATGCAAGAATAGATGACAATGAACTTATTGATAGGATAAGTACATCAATAAATTTAGATCGTAATGAATATTTCTATTTACCGGGTAAAATTTTACATTTTGATGGTGATACTGAATATTTAGAACGATGCATGAATTTTTATAAAAAATTAAAAATAATGGCATATGGAGTTAATTTAAAAGAAGACGAAATACCACTTGAAATTGTAAAATACTTAGAAGATTTAAAACCTGATATTGTAGTTATTACTGGTCATGATGTTTTTTATAAGAAAAATGGAAAAATGAGTGACATTAATAGTTATAAAAATAGTAAAAATTTTGTTGATGCTGTGAAAGAAGCTAGAAATTATGAAAAATCTCATGATAAATTAATTATTATTGCTGGAGCATGCCAATCGGATTATGAAGAGTTAATAAAAGCAGGAGCAAATTTTGCAAGCAGTCCTAAAAGAGTTAATCTTCATGCTTTAGATCCGGCTATTATAGCTTCCTCTATAGCACTATCTGATAAAAGTAAGCCTATAGAATTGTTAAAAATAATAGAAAAAACTAAATATAAAGAAGAAGGCATAGGGGGGATAATAACAAATGGTACCATGTATACGGGGTATCCAAGATGAATATAGAAAAAATAAAAAGCAATTTAGAGCAGAGTAAAGGAAAAACTTTGAATTTTAGATTTAATGGTAGTAGAAATCAAATTGAAACATTTAAAGGAACAATTGAGAATACTTATAATTATGTCTTCTTAATTAAAGTAGATGATGATAATGCAAAGATTAGGTCGTTTAGTTACACCGATGTTTTAACAGAAAGTTTAGAGATTTTTATTGATAAATAAAGAAAAAAAGTTGCATTTTGTCATAATTTATTATAAGATCATATTATAAAGTTATGTTAATATGACACATACTTTAAGAGGGAGGATAGGCAAATGAAAATTACATCTGTAAACGTGCGAAAAATTGAGAAAGAAAATTCACGTATGAAAGGGATTGCGTCTGTATTAATAGACGATAGTTTTGCAGTACATGACATTAGAATTATCGAAGGAGACAATGGATTATTTATCGCAATGCCAAGTAGAAAAACAGCTACAGGGGGGTATCGTGATATAGCACATCCAATTAATCCTGAAGGTCGCGCATTGTTTGAAGAGGCTATTTTTGAAGCATATAAGAATGCTGATCAACCTTCTGAAGAATAATTGCTAATGAAACAACTTATATAGTTGTTTTTTTATTGTCATATTAATTCTATTGCTTCATATAGTTAATTAGGAGGAATTAATATGGACAAGACAGATAATAGTATAACTAATTATAATCATGGAATAAGCGTTATTGAACGCAAAAACATAATAGTAACAGGAGTAAAAAAAATAGATAATTTTGATAACGAAGAATTCCTTATGGAAACTACAATGGGATATCTAATTGTTAAAGGAGAGGAGTTAGAATTAATTAAATTAGATACCATGCAGGGAAATGTATCAATAAAAGGATTAATTAAGAGCTTTACATACGCCGAAGAAGGTAAGACTAAAGATAAAGAAAATAGTATTTTTAATAGGTTATTTAAATAATGAATTTAGAAATTCAAATACAATCATTAATTTTTTCTTTAGTTTTTGGAATGTTTTTTGCTCTTATGTTTAATTTATTTTATAAATATTTATTTCATGGAAAGCTAATATTTAGAATAGTAACTAATTTAATTTTTATAATAATAAACACTTTATTATATTTTGCAATTTTAAGAATGATTAATGATGGAATTATTCACTTATATTTTATTATTATGATGGTAATAGGTTTTATAATTGGTAATATTAAAACAAGAGTTATTAGAAGATATCGTTTAGAGGCTTTATAGGAAAGTATGATAAATCATTGTTATTTATCATATTTTTTATGTGAAAAGAAAGTGTATCTTAATGACATAATAATATTTTTGATGTATAATTATATTGGGGTTTTGTCAGGAGGTTTATGAAAATTATAGATCAATACAAAAAAATTAATAAATTAATTCAAGAATCATCTAGTGTATTTGTGGTAGGGCATAAGGACTTAGATCTAGATGCATTGGGTGGATGTTTATCTATGTATAACTATGTTGCTACTAAAAAAAGTAATGTTTATTTTATTGTTGATGATGTTAGATCAGAAAAAGCCGTAGCCAAAGTAATTAAAGAATTATCTGATACAATTAAGTTTATAAAAGGAGACCATGCACTTAAGTTAAAAAATAAAGATAGTTTACTAATTATTTTAGATACTAATAAAGATTATTTGTTACAAAATGATGATTTAAACAGAGAATTTGATAATAAAATAGTTATAGATCATCATGGTGAAGGTGATGGAACGATTTACGATTCGTTGCTAATCATCGATAATGATGCTTCTAGTACATGTGAAATGATGACTGAGTTTCTTAAATTGAATGATTTTGTTATTGATAGTTATTTAGCTACAATTTTATTATCAGGTATTATTTTAGATACTAATAATTATGTCTTAAAAACAGATAGTAATACATTTTACTATTCATATTATCTAACTACCTGTGGTGCAAATCCTACAAAAGTACAGTATTTATTGAAGCAAGATTTAAAGAAATATATTAAAAGACAAAAAATGATTACTAATGTAAAAATAATTAATAATATTGCTATAACTAAAGGACCACAAAATGAAATATTTAGACGTGAGGAGATTGCTAAGACAGCGGATACTTTATTATTATTTAATAAAATAGAAGCTTCCTTTGTGGTGGCTAGAATTGATAAAGATAATATTGGTGTAAGCGCTAGATCCATGGGAAAAATAAATGTTGGACAAGTATTGGGGATGCTTGGTGGCGGTGGTGATATTCATGAAGCTGCTGCTAAACTAAGCAATACTTCGGTTAATAAAGTGGAAAATGAAATATTAAATATTATTAAAATTTTATAATTTAAGGAGGGACGGTTGTGAAAGTAATATTTACAAAAGATTTAAGAGGACAAGGAAAAAAAGGTGATATAAAAGAAGTAAAAGATGGATATGCTAAAAATTTTTTAATTAAAAATAATTATGCTGTTCAACTTACGGAAAGTACTTTAGGTAAATATAATCGTGAATGCGAGGAACAACGTCAAAATGATGCTAAATTACGCGAAGAAGCAAAAATATTAAAAGAAACGTTAGAAAAAATTGAACTTGATTTTACTGTGAAAACAGGAAAAGATGATCGCGTTTTTGGAAGTATCAGTCCTAAACAAATAAAAGATGAATTAGAAAAAAAAGGTTATAATATTGACAAAAAACAAATTGAATTTGATCATAATATATCTAGTTTAGGGTACCATGATATTAAAATAAATTTATATAAAGATATTTTTGCTAAGATAAAAGTTAAATTACAAAAATAGGAGGTGAAGTCATGCCTAATAAAAATGTACCTAGTAATCTTGAAGCAGAACAATCAGTAATTGGCTCAATGTTTTTATCTAAATATGCATTAGAAAAGGCATGTGAAACTCTTACTAAGGAAAGTTTTTATTATCATAATAATGCTTTAATCTTTGATGTTATTAAAGATATGAGTGAACATAAAAAACCAATCGATTTAACCACAATAACTTCAGAGTTAAAAAGCAAAAATTTATTAAATGAAGTAGGTGGAGTTGAATACTTATCAGAAGTATTAGAAATGGTTCCTACTGCTGCAAATGCTGAATATTATATAAAATTAGTGGAAGATGCGGCAATTTTAAGAAGATTGATTGAAGTATCAACTGATATTACCACTAATGCTTATCAATCATCTGATAATGTTAATGAAACTTTAGATGAAGCAGAAAGAAAAATTTTAGGAATTGTAAAAAATAGACGTTCTACGGAGTTTAAGACTATAAAGGAAGTTTTGGATTCTACGCAATCTAATTTGGAAAAATTAGCTGCTTCGAAAGGTGATATAACAGGAATTCCGACTGGATGGTACGATATTGATAATATTACTACTGGACTTCAAGGAAATCAATTAATAATTATTGCTGCTCGTCCAGCAATGGGTAAAACTGCGTTTGCTTTGAATTTAGCTACTAATATTGCTATTAATACTGATAAAACTGTTGCTCTTTTCAATATGGAGATGGGCGCAGAGCAATTAGCTTCTAGAATGTTAAGTTCACTAGGTCAAATAGAAGGTAAAAAATTGGCTACTGGAAAACTTATGAATGATGACTGGAAGAGAGTGAATGAAGCGGTAAGCCAATTATCAGATGCTAAAATGTACATGGATGATACACCTGGTATTACTATCGGAGAAATAAGATCTAAATGTAGAAGACTTGCTAGTAGTGAAGAAGGATTGGGTGTAGTTATCATTGACTACTTGCAATTAATTTCTTCTTCTACTAATTATGGTGCTAATAGACAACAGGAAGTATCAGATATTTCTCGTTCTTTAAAAACAATGGCAATGGAATTAAATGTTCCTGTAGTAGCATTAGCTCAATTGTCTCGTGCTGTAGATTCACGTGAGAATAAAAGACCAATAATGAGTGATTTAAGAGAGTCAGGATCTATTGAACAAGATGCTGATATTGTAGCATTTTTATATAGAGACGACTATTATAACAAAGAAAAGGCTATTGATGCTAATACTAGTATTAGTGAATTTATAATTGCAAAACATCGTAATGGTCCAACTGCGACAATAGAATTACTATTTAAAAGAGATACATCAACATTTTTAAGCTATCAAAGAGAAGGGCAAGGTGCTCAATATGAATCCTAAGACAATTTTATATACAATAATAGCATTAATAATAAGTTCTAGTGTGTTCTTTTTTAATGCTAATGCTTCCTCTGATCCGCAGGAGGTTTATCGTGTTTATTTGGATGGTAAATCAATAGGGTTAATATATTCTAAAGAAGAATTAGAGAATTATATAAATGAAGAAGAAGAAACGATTAAAGAGCAATATAATGTTGATAGTGTGTATATTCCAAATAATTTGGATATTGTCAAAGAGATTACTTATAATGAACGAGTTCAAAGTGCTGCAGCTATTTATGATGAGATTAAAGATAAATCTTCATTTACTATAAAAGGATATAAAATCACTATTAAAGGTGTCGAGGAAATGACAGAAGAAGGTACACAACGAACGGAAGATGTAACTGTTAACGTTTTAGATAAAGACATTTTTGTAGATGCTGTAGACAATGCAATAGGAGCATTTGTCGATGAAGAAGATTATCAAAAATTTTTAAATGATCAACAGGAAGAAATAACTAATGAAGGAACCATTATAGAAGATATTTATTTACAAAATGATATTATCATTAAAGAAGATAATATTTCTATTAAAGAACAAATATTTTTAACTGTTGAAGATTTAAGTAAATACTTATTATTTGGAACTTTAGAAGAGCAACAAAAGTATACGGTAAAAGAAGGAGATACGATTGAGACAGTATCATTTAATAATAAATTGTCAGTTGGTGAATTTTTAATTGCTAACGAACAATTTGATAGTGCAGATAATTTATTGTATCCGGGCCAAGAAGTAACATTAGGAATAATTAAACCAGGGTTTAGATTAGTAGAAGAAGACCATATGGTGTCTATTGAAGACAATCCTTATACTACTGTATACGAAGATGATCCAAATTTGGCTATTGGTACTGAATATGTAAAACAAGAAGGTGTCGATGGTGTTAATCGTGTTACTAGAAAAATAAAAAAAGTAAATGGCGATATCATTGAAGCTCTTCCTGTTAGTACAGAAGAAATAAAGCCTATGGTAAGTAGAATAGTAGTAAGAGGTCAAAAACAAATTTCTGGAGTAGGAAACTTACAATCTTGGTTCTGGCCTACAGCAAGACCTTATATTATTTCTAGTACATATGGATGGCGTTGGGGAAAAATGCACGAAGGTTATGATATTGCTGGTACAGGACGTGGTTCTCCAATCTATGCTACAAATAATGGAGTTGTGGTGCAAGCAGGATATACAGGAACTAATGGTAATTATGTATATATTAATCATAATAATGGATATTATTCTGTATATGCCCATATGGATAGTATAAGAGTAACTGAAGGACAGATTGTTGAGGGTGGTCAAGTAATAGGTACTATGGGAGATTCTGGTTTTGCCACAGGCGTTCATTTACATTTTGCAATATATTATGGATATCCATTCTTAGGTGGAGTGTCTATAAATCCGGGACGTTTCTTATAATGAAAGTTAAAATAATAGCTAGTGGTTCAAAGGGAAATTGTACTCTAATCATGAGTGATCAAGCTAAAATATTAATTGATGCAGGCATAACAGCCGTACATATTAAAAATAGCTTAGCTTCTATAGGTATTAATATTAATACATTAGATGGAGTACTAATTTCCCATACTCATAGCGATCATATTAAAGGATTAGCACAAATTGTTAAAAAGTATAAATTGAAAGTTTATGCTACACCTCAACTGTTATATGATTTAATAAAAATCATTCCTATGGAATCTATTATTGTTGTTAATGAACATTTTCAAATAAAAGACATTAGTATTTTACTTATGGAAACTTCACATGATGTTATGTCATATGGCTTTGTTATTGAAAGTAGTGGTTCTTCTATTGTATATATTACTGATACGGGATATATAAATAAAAAATATCACAAGTTAACTAATAATAAAAATATTTATATCGTTGAATCTAATCACGATGAAGAAATGTTAATGAATGGTCCATATCCATATCATTTAAAACAAAGAGTTATAAGTGACAAAGGCCATTTGTCCAATCGTTATACGGGAAAATATTTAACAAAAGTTATTGGTAATAATACTAAATATATATTTTTAGCACATATTAGTGAAAATAATAACACTTATGATTTAGCTTATGAACAAGTAAGAGAAGAATTAGTAAATTCGGAGTTTAATAATTATGAAATGATTGTTACTCATCAAAATGAAGAATCAGATATGATTGAGGTATAAATGATAAAAATTATATGTGTAGGGAAGTTAAAAGAAAATTATTTAAAAGATGCTGTTTATGAATATATCAAGAGAATTAGCAAGTATACTAAGATTGATATATTTGAAGTAGATGATATTAGCATTGGTAATACGGATAATATTTTAAAAAAGGAAGAAAATCAAATAATTAGATGCATTGATAATAAAGATTTTATTATTACGTTAGAAATTGAAGGTAATAAACTGAATTCCATAGATTTTGCTAAAAAAATAGACTCAATATTTATCAATTATAGTAATATTACATTTATTATAGGTGGCTCTTATGGTCTGTCTGATACAATAAAGAATCTCTCTAATTATAAATTATCATTTTCTGATTTTACTTTTCCTCATCAGCTATTTAGAGTAATGTTATTAGAACAAATATATAGAGCATTTAAAATAAACAATAATGAAGAATATCATAAATAAAGTGATGAAATTCATCACTTTTTTCATATTTAAGGATATTTTTTAATAAAATAAATTGGTGATTATTATTTTGGCGGATATAAACAAGTTATTGTGGGGGATTACTACAATTTTACTAATTGGTAGTGGTTTGTATTTTAGTAAAAAACTTAAATTTATTCAATTCAATATAAAGGAAATGATTAAAGGATTTAAAGGGTCTAAGGATGAAAAAGTATCACCGTTTAATACTTTAATGTTAACACTTGCTGCCAGGATAGGAGTAGGTTCGTTAGCAGGAATTGCTTTGGCTATTTATATTGGAGGCCCAGGGACAATATTTTGGATGTGGATATCAACTTTAATTGTAATACCAAATGCTTATGTTGAAAGTTTTTTAGGTGTGCTATATCACGAAAAGAAAGATGGATTTAATCAAGGAGGGCCGTCTTATTATATTTCTAAAGGATTAAAAAAAGAAAAGTTGGCCAAGTTATATGCAATTTTAATTATTGTTTGTTACATCTTTGGTTTTTTAACTATCCAATCTAATACTATTTCTAAATCATTCAGTAATCTAATGGGACTTGCACCTATAGTTACAGGAATCATAGTATCAATTATAACTGGATTAGTTATTTTTAAAGGAGTGAAAGGAATTATTGATGTTTCCTCTAAAATAATGCCATTTATAGGAATACTTTATGTAGTAATGTCTTGTTATATATTAGTTGTTAATATAGATCAAATTCCTAGAGTAATAACTTTAATTGTTACTGAAGCTTTTAATTATAAATCCATGGGAATTGGTATTATTACTCCTTTTATCATTGGTTTTCAAAGAGGAATATTTTCCAATGAGGCAGGAATAGGAAGTGGAGCTATTGCAGCAGCAACAGTTGATAATGACGATGCAAAAGGACAAGGAATGATTCAAATGGCAGGAATTTATTTTACTAGTTTAGTTCTTTGCACTTTAACAGCATTAATAATTATGTTAAGTGATTACAATAATATAATATTTTCAAATATTAATGGTATCGAATTAACACAATATGCATTAAATTATCATTTGGGACCTTTTGGTGAAATTCTTCTTTTGATTACTATTTTTATTTTTGCTTTTTCTACTATAATTTCTGGATACTATTATGGGGAGAATAGTCTTAAATTTTTGAAAAAGCAAGTGTCTAAGAAAGATATAATTAGTTTGAAAACGATAACTATATTATTATTGATAATTGGTAGTGTAATTAATCCAATGTTTCTATGGAATAGTGTTGATATTTTTATAGCTATTATGGGAATCATAAATATCTATGCAATTATTAAACTAAGAAACAAAGTCAAATAAGTATGTTATAATGATTTTAGGTGAAGTTTATGATTGGAAATGACTGGGATAGTTTATTAAAAGATGAATACAATAAAGATTATTTTAAAGATTTAGAAAAATTTGTTTTAAAGGAATATAATGCTAAAACTATTTATCCTAAAATTAATGAAGTTTATAATGCATTTCGTTATACTTCTTTTAATGATATTAAAGTGGTAATTATTGGTCAAGATCCATATCATGGAGAAAATCAAGCGGAAGGATTATGTTTTTCAGTAAAAAAGGGGGTTCAAAAACCACCTTCATTGGTTAATATTTTTAAAGAGTTGCATGATGATTTAGGATATGCTATCCCAAAAAATGGTAGTTTAATATCTTGGACTAAAGAAGGAGTTCTCCTTTTAAATGCAGTGCTTACTGTTGAAAAAGATAAAGCAGCATCTCACAAAGGAAAAGGATGGGAAATATTTACTGATGAAGTTATAAAAATTATTAATAAAAAAGATACACCAGTAGTGTTTATCCTTTGGGGTAGTTATGCAAGAAGTAAAAAAGAGCTAATCACTAATAAAAAACATTTTATTATTGAATCAGCTCATCCATCACCTTTATCAGCACATAATGGTTTTTTTGGTAGTAGGCCTTTTTCTAGGACTAATAATTTTTTAATAGAACATAGACTAAAACCAATTAATTGGGAAATAAAAGATTAATTTTATTTCTTTTTTAATATTTCAAATTCTTCTTCAACAGGGTCGTTATATAATTCTCTTTTGTAGATATGTTTAAATTTAGCTATTATATTGTTGGGAAATTTTTTGATTTTAGAATTTAAAACTACAGTATTGTCATTATAATAATTTTTAGTAGCAATACATTCAATATTGATTTGATATAATTCATTTATTAAATTTTTAGTATCCTCTTCTGGAATAAAACTACGTCTATTTTCTAAAAAGTCTTTTAATTCACTATATGCATTGTTTAGTATAGAATTTAATTTAAATTCATCGTCATCTATTTCTTCCAAATTACATAAATAATTAAAATTAGTTTCTGCTATTTGCTCAGAAAGTTTTTGATGTATTTCGCTTAAAAGCGACATCTTTTTTTCTAGTAAAACTTGAATTTCTTTTTCAGCTTCGTTTATTTTGATATTATATACATATAGTTTGTCACTTTTTAATTTTATGATTAGTATTATCAAAGCTATAAAAGCAATAATTCCACATATTATAGCAATTATCATATCATCACCCCTATGCTAAAGAAATTATATCAAAAAAAAAGAAATGATACAATCATTCTTTATGACATATTTACTTCTTCATTAAATATTACATAATTTAAATATATAGATGGAAGAACGTACCATTCGTTTGTTTCTTCATTTTTTAATAAAGTATATTCTCTAGTTGAATGTATAATTCTTCCTGTAAAAATACGATCGCGCCATTCTACTGAATCTGGATATGACATATAAAAAGATGCTATTTGATTTGGATTGTTGTTTAAAATATTATATGCATATTGAAATTGATCATTTTGTATGTTAAGGTTTGAATTTTGATTAGTATTTTGGGTAGGAAAATTAGTAAATGGTGGTTGAGTACTTTGGCTAGGAATGTATGTTGGATTGCCACTATTAAATCCCAAATTTTGATAATTTCCGTTCATAAAGTCATCCTTTCTCTTCACATTAAATAATATGTTTTATAATTTAAAAAATTACTTTTTGTGATATAATATTACCGGAAAGGATGAAGATATATGAAAGTAAAAATAGGAGTATCTAATCGCCATATTCATTTATGTCAAGATGATTATGAAATTTTGTTTGGAGATAACAAGTTAGAAAAAATAAAGGATTTAGTTCAGACTGGAGAATTTGCTTCTAATTTATTAGTAAAAATACAAACCCCTAAATCTACAATTGAAAAAGTAAGAGTACTTGGTCCCATTAGAAAGTATACACAAGTAGAAATATCTAAAACGGACTGTTATTCATTAGGGATTAATCCACCTATTAGAACATCTGGTGAATTGGATGATGCTAGTGAAATTACAATAATAGGACCTAATGGAGTAATAAATAAAAAGTGTGCTATTGTAGCTAATAGGCATTTACACTTAAATCACAATGAAAGAATAGAGTTAGGTTTAGAAAATATAGATAAAATTAGTGTAAAAGTTGGTAATGAGAAAACAGCTATTTTAAATGATGTATACATTAAAGAAACTCCAAATGGTGTTTTGGAGTTACATTTAGACACAGATGATGCTAATGCCAATTTTTTGAAAACAGGAGATATGGCTGAGCTTATATATTAATTATTGATTTTTTCATCGAAGACCATTTCTTCACCAGTAGGTTCTGTACCTTTCAAATAGTATAGAATCTTTTTTTTGGCCGTTTTTTCTGTAGCAGGAGCACCAGAAATAGGATCCACTAGAACACCAACGACATTACTTGGCATTTCGAACCATTCTTCCTCTTTATCTTTTAAATAGATTTCCATGGTATCTGCCCATATATTTTTAGTAGATGAATATAAATCTTCTTCAATAGTTTTGCTATCATCATATCCGACCCAAACAGCTGTTACAACTTGTGGATTGTAGCCAATTGTCCAAGTATCAGTTGCAGTAGTTCCGGATTTAAC
The DNA here is from genome assembly GCA_944332575.1 of uncultured Bacilli bacterium. Classification (GTDB taxonomy): domain Bacteria; phylum Bacillota_I; class Bacilli_A; order RF39; family UBA660; genus RGIG3091. The sequence continues at coordinate 21,701 of CALVKH010000007.1, forward strand.
AGAGTATTTTCGGCTTAGTCTTCCTGCTATATTGATAATAGTCGGATAATTATAATCAATAAAATTAGCATCATAAGTTGTTGTTAATAATTCATTTAATATATAAGTTAAACTAGGATTTAATACTAATTCTTCAGTTTCTTTAAACTCATATAAAACACTTCCTTCTACATCTTCCACTTTTGTTATTAAATGCGGAGTATTTTTATAACCATTATTAGCAAATACAGCATAAGCAGCAGCCATATCTATGATTCCAATTTCACTTGTTCCTAAAGGTAGAGATGGTATTGCTGGTAAATCAGAATTGATACCTAATCGTTTTGCCATATCAACCAAGACTTCTTCTCCTAAAAACATATGAGTTTTTATAGCATATACGTTTTCAGAATATGCAATAGCGGCAGCCAAAGATATTGGTTTATGCCCATATATTTCATTAGCATTTTTGGGGGAATAGGAATCTTCATTAGAAAAAACAAAAGTTGTTTCTTCACTAGTAAAGGATGTACTAGAAGTAAATCCATTTTCTAGTGCTGCATAATATAAGAAAGGTTTCATAGTAGAACCTACTTGTCTTTTCGATTTAGTAGCACGATTGAATTGCGACACTGAATAGTCTCTTCCACCAACTAATGCAATAATATTACCATTAGTAGGATCAATCATTACTCCCGAAGATTGTACTTCTTGATTTTTTTCTAAGTTTTCTTTGATGCTTTGTTCTAAAGCATTTTGTGCTTCCATATCAAGTGTAGTATATATTTTTAGTCCACCGGTGTCTAAGAATGAACTTGGAATACTTGTTATAGATTTTAATTCATTTAAAACAGCATCTTGAAAGTATAAAATAGTATCGGAATTAATAGTTGCTTTTTTACCAATTAGAATTAATTCTTCATTATAAGCTTCATTCATTTCTTCTTCAGTAATATATTTGTTTTTGACCATTCCGCTTAATATTAATTTTTGACGTTGTTTTGCTATGTCGAAATTAACAAGCGGCGAATAGTTAGAAGGAGATTTGGGTATTCCTACTAACATGGAAGCTTCCGCTAAAGTAAGGTCTTTAGCCGATTTATTAAAATAATAATCTGCTGCGTTTTCTATTCCGTACATTCCATGTCCATAGTTAATCGTATTTAAGTATCCCTCTAATATTTCATCTTTAGTATAATGAGTTTCCACATTTAAGGTTAACCACATTTCATTCCATTTTCTTTCCCAAGTTTTATCAAAATCTAAAAATAAGTTTTTAACATATTGTTGTGTTATTGTCGAAGCACCTTGTTTCGTCTCACCAGAGACTATATTGGTGTATCCGGCTTTAATAATTCTTAAAAAATCAAAACCAAAGTGTTTATAAAAGTTTTTATCTTCTGTAGAAATAGTTGCATTTATAACATTTTCTGATATATCTTCTAATGCTACCCACTCATTAGTACCGGATCCTTGAAAAAACATATTACCTTTACTATCATATAAGGCAATATTGTTAGCACTTTTGATCTCTAATTTAGTAGATACTTGCTGATATCCATATATACCTAAACCCACAGCACTCAATAAAATTATTAAAAATACTGTTATCTTTATAGCTTTTTTAAAAAATTTCAATACAATCACCATCAATTCTAATTTTAGTATGGTAATAAAAATGTAAAAATATGTGTTAAAAATCTATAACTTATGTTATAATTCGTGTTAGTAATTTTGGTGGTGATGATGTGATTAAAGGAAATTTTAAATATAATTTAAAAAGCGATGATTTGACAGTGGAATATGAAGGAGAATGTATATATTATGATGATAAAAATATCTTAATGTATAAAGAAGAAAATGGCACTGATGTACTTATAGATTTAGCTAATTTGATTTTAACAAGAGAAAATGAAGAAATGCTTTTAGTTTTAAATTTTTCTTTGGGTGAAAGCTATATCAATATGAAAAAGATGAATGGAAAGATGCCGCTTATGTTAACTGTGAATGATAAAAAAATAGAATCTAACTTGTTTTCTGTAAATTACACATTATCAGATCAAAATAAATTTAAATTTACTTTAGAATGGACTCTTTAGGAGGTGGAATATATGAGTTTTATAAAAACAATTGAAAACGATATAAAAAATATCATTTATAAATTAGGCTACGATATTGATACTGTAACCTTAGCTATATCAAATAGACCTGATTTGGGCGAATACCAAATCAATGATGCTATGAAATTAGCTAAAATTTATAAGAAGAATCCAAGAGAAATTGCAATGTCAATTGTAGAAGAATTAAATAATGATAAAAGATTTACTAATATCAATATTGCAGGTGCCGGTTTTATAAATATTAGTATCAGCAATGATTATTTGATTGAATGTATGAATAAGACAATTGAAAATGTTTATAATAACATTGATTTACAAGAAAAGAAAAAAATTATTATTGATTATGGTGGAGCAAATGTAGCAAAAATTTTACATGTGGGACATTTAAGAAGCGCTAACATCGGAGAAGCATTAAAAAGATTAGCTAGATTTTTAGGACATGACATAATAGGTGATGTTCATCTTGGGGACTCAGGACTTCAAGCGGGAATTGTGTGCTTAGAAATGAAAGATAGATTTCCTAATTTAATTTGCTTTAATGAAAATTATAATGGAGAGGATTTTGATTTACCGATAACTAGTCATGATTTATCTTATATCTATCCAGAAGGAAGTACTAGAATTAAAGCAGATGAAGAATTATTAAACGAAGCTAGAAACATTACTTATTTGATTCAAAAAGGACATATAGGATATTGCAAGTTATGGGATAAAATATCTTCCCTTTCTATCAAAACAATAAAAGAAATCTATGAAGAATTAAATGCTACTTTTGAATTATGGGAAGGTGAACGCATAACTTTTGATATTATTCCTGAAATGTTAGATATGTTAGAGAAAAAAGGATTACTTTATACTAGCGATGGAGCTAAAGTAATGGATGTGAAAGAAGAGACTGATGATAAAGAGATGCCACCAATTATTTTAGAAAAAAGTGATGGAGCTTATTTATATGGAACTACTGATTTAGCGACTATATATTCTAGAATAAAAAGATTTAATCCTGATGAGATTTGGTATGTAGTAGATAATAGACAAGAATTACATTTCAATCAAGTATTTCGTGCTGCCTATAAGTCAGAAATAGTTAAGAAGGAGACTTCTTTACAATTTTTGGGATTTGGTACTATGAATGGAAAAGATGGTAAACCTTTTAAAACTAGAGATGGTGGAGTAATGAGCCTACCGGATTTAATAAACATAGTTAATGAAGAAACTTTAAATAAATTAAATCCAGCTATTACTGATGAGCTAGATAAAAAGAAAATATCTAGGACAATTGCCATAGCAGCAATAAAATATGCAGATTTAATACCATATAGAAGTACCGATTATATTTTTGACCCTAATAAATTTAGTGATTTAGATGGAAAAACTGGACCTTACCTTTTATATTCAACTATTCGCATGAGGTCATTACTTAATAAAGCTAAAGAACAAAATATTAATTTTAATATAATAAAAACATTAAAAAATGAATATGATAAAGACATAATGTTGAATATATTAAATTTATCTAGTATAATTACCAAAGCTTATGAAAGTAAATCATTAAATGAATTAACTGATTACATTTATAAATTAACCAGTTCTTATAATAAATTTTATTCTGAAAATAGAATTTTAGATGAACAAGATATCATATTAAGAGAGTCTTGGTTAGCGCTTACTAAATTGGTTTTAGATACTAATTTATTATTGTTAAATATTTTAGGAATAAATTGTCCTGAAAAAATGTAAAAAACAAGTTGATTTTAGTTACAAATAATGATATAAGTTTTATTGATTTGTTTTATAAGCAAATTAATATTTACTAGCATATAATGTTAATCGTAGGAGGATAGTTATGGATATAAATAAAATGAGCAAAGAAGATTTGGAATTATTATCTTATAAGGATATTACTAATATATTGTTGGAACAAAAAGGTGCTAGAAGCACAAAAGATTTATTTAAGGATATAACTACATTATTAGAATTACCTGATAGTGTATTTGAAACTAAAATAGCTGATTATTATACAACTCTTACTACAGATAAAAGATTTATTCTTTTAGAAGATGGTTGCTGGGATTTAAGAGATAGACATACTTCAGATAAAGTTGCAGTAGCGCTAGATGATGAAGATGAGAACGAAGATATAGAAATAAATGATGAAATCGAGGAAGAGGAAGAAGCCACTTATGATGATTCAACTAATGAAGATGATTTTGATGACAATGATGATGATTTAAAAGATTTAGTTATAATGGATGAAGATGAACTAGAATTAGAACAATAATTTTAGTTTCTTTTTTTAGTATTCTCATGATATAATACGGTAGATGAAGGGATGATATGAATGGTAGAAAGATTAGAAGCGATAAAGAAAAGATATGAAGAACTTAATAATCAGTTATTAGATCCAAATATTTTAAGTGATGTTAATAAGACAAGAGAACTATCAAAAGAAGCTTCAAATCTAGAAGATACAGTTGTTTGCTTTGATAAATATAAACAAGTCTTAGATGATATGGAAGCGGCAAAAGAAATGCTTAAGGATGATGATATGGCCGAATTTGCTAAAGAGGAATTAACTAATTTAGAAGATAAAAAAGTTGATTTAGAAAAGCAATTAGAAATATTATTAATCCCAAAGGATCCTAATGATGGTAAAAATGTTATTGTTGAAATTAGAGGTGCAGCAGGTGGAGATGAGGCTAATATTTTTGCTGGAGACCTTTATCGTATGTATATAAAATATGCTGAAAAAGAAGGATGGAAAACAGAAATACTAGAGGAAGAACATTCTGATGGTGGAGGATTCTCTCTAATTAGTTTCATGGTTAAAGGTAAAAACGTTTATTCTAAACTAAAATACGAAAGTGGAGCTCATCGAGTTCAAAGAGTACCTGTAACAGAGACACAAGGTAGAATCCATACTTCAACCGCTACGGTTTTGGTTATGCCAGAAGCTGAAGAATTAGATTTTCAATTAGATATGTCAGAAGTACGTATTGATATTACTAGATCATCTGGTTGTGGTGGTCAAGGAGTAAATACCACTGATTCTGCGGTTCGTGTTACTCATATTCCTACGGGAACTATTGTTTATTGCCAAGTAGGACGCAGTCAAATTCAAAATAAGGAAATGGCTCTTAATACATTAAAAACTAGATTATATAATATGAAGTTACAAGAAAAAGAAGAAAAAGAAGGAGCAGAAAGACGTAGTAAGATAGGAACAGGGGATCGCTCTGAGAAGATAAGAACCTATAATTATCCACAAAATAGAGTCACAGATCATAGAATAGGATTTACTTTAATGCAATTAGATCGAGTAATGGAAGGAGATATTGATCCAATAATAGAAGCTTTGATAAACGAGGATCAAAAAAGACAATTAGAGGGTAATAATTAATGACGGTAGAAGATTTAATTTGTTATGGAAAAAAATATCTTCATACTAATCAAGTGTATATGTTGCTTAGTCACCTTTTAGGTTATGATAATTTAGAATTATTAAATCATTTGGATCAAGAGGTAGAAGATACTAAAATTACTAAATATAAAGAAATGATCAAAAAAGTACTAAATAGGGAACCAATTCAGTATGTGTTGGGGAATGTGAATTTTTATGGTTATAATTTTATAGTTAATAAAAATGTTTTGATTCCAAGATTTGAAACGGAAGAGTTGGTCTCTTATACAATAGATTATATCAATAGTCTCTTTCATGAAAACGTATCCATCATAGATCTTGGATGCGGTAGTGGTAATATAGGAATTACTTTGAAGAAAAAAATAGATAATTCAATGGTTACCTGTGTAGATATTAGTGAAGAGGCTTTAGAAGTTGCAAAATTGAATGCTAATAATTTAAATGCCAATATCAGGTTTATTAAGAGTAATATGTTAGATGAGGTTACAGAAAAATACAATGTTATTATAAGTAACCCTCCTTATATTAGTAGAAACGAAAATATAGAAGATATCGTAAGAGATAATGAACCTTATTTAGCTCTGTTTGCTGACGATGATGGATTATATTTTTATGAGAAAATTTTGTCTACATGTAAAAAAAATTTGCAATCGAAGTTTTTAATAGCATTTGAAATTGGAATGACTCAGAAAGATAAAATTATAGATATCATTAATAAATATTTTACTAATGTTACTATAGATTGTAAAAAAGATTTATCAGGAAGAGATCGAATGATTTTTATATATAACGAATAAAAAGACGAATTATGACGAATAATATTTGTCTTTTTTTTGACTAAATTATTTCAGTAATTAACACTATATAACAGAGATGATAAGATGAAAAAGATAATGATTATTTTAAGTATTATTGTAGTAATATTTGTATCTACTAAAACTACGGAAGACTTAATAATTCCTGATGAATCAATAAGAATTAGAGTAATTGCTAATAGTAATAATTCAAAAGATCAATTAATAAAAAATGTTGTTCGTAATAATATCGAAAAAGAAGTAACTAATTTATTAGCTAATGTTACTAACATTGATGAAGCAAGAACACTTCTTGAAGAAAATATTGATCTTATTAATGAACGTGTAGAAGATGTTTTAGTAAAGAATAATTACGATGTTAGTTATAAAGTAGATTTTGGATATAATTTGTTTCCAGAAAAGAAATATAAAGGGGTTGTTTATGAAGAAGGATACTATGAATCAGTAGTTGTTACTTTAGGGGAAGGAAAAGGAGACAATTGGTGGTGTGTTTTGTTTCCACCTTTGTGTTTGATGGAGACTTCTTCTAGTGATTTAGAAGAAATAGAATACAAATCATTTATTAAAGAAATTATTGATAAATATTTTTAGAATTAAATGTGAGTAATCATAGTATTATTTAAATGTAGAGGATTTGATACTATGATGCATTTAATTAGTGTAATTATGATAGCAATAGGATTAAGCATGGATGCTTTTTCTTTAGCTATATTATATGGTACTTTAAATTTTACAAAAAGAAAGGCTCTAACTTTAGCTGGTTTTGTTGGTGCTTTTCATTTTTTTATGCCATTATTAGGAAATTTTATAGGTCTTATCATTCTTAGTATGTTACCTATTAGTTCAAACATTGTAGTAGGAATTATATTTTTAATTATTTCTATTCAAATGTTAATATCTGTTTTCAAAGAAGAGGAAGTAGTAGATTTAAAAGGTTTATCTTCTTTACTTTTATTTGCTTTTACTGTTAGTTTAGATAGCTTTTCCGTAGGAATAGGATTATCCGCTGTATGTGATAATAAATTATTAGCTGTTAGTATTTTTTCTCTTACCAGTTTTATTTTTACTTTCCTAGGATTAACAATAGGAAGCAAATTAAACGAAAAATTTGGTAGAATCTCAACTTTATTAGGAAGCATTGTATTAATGTGTCTAGCACTAGTGTATCTTTTCTTTTATCGTGCTTAATCTATTGACTTATAAAATTAAATACTACTATAATTAATATAAGAAAGAATGGTGAAATAATGCTAGTTAATGTAAATAAGATGTTACAAGACGCCAAAAAGGGGAAATATGCTATTCCACATTTTAATATTAATAATTTGGAATGGGCAAAGTATATTTTAGAAGAGTGTGAAAAAGAAAACATTCCAGTTATTTTAGGAGTTAGTGAAGGTGCTAGTAAATATATGGGAGGTTATTTTGTTGTTAGTCAAATGGTTAAAGGGTTAATAGAAGATTTAAAAATCACTATTCCAGTGTGCCTTCATTTGGACCACGGTTCAAGTTTTGAATCATGTAAGGAAGCGATAGATAGTGGATTTACTTCTGTCATGATTGATGCGTCTAAATATTCAATCGATAAAAATATTGAGATAACTAAAAAAGTAGTAGATTATGCTCATGAGCGTGGAGTTAGTGTAGAAGCTGAAGTTGGCCATATCGGTGGTAATGAAGATGGTGTTTCTAATGAAATATATCACGCTACTTTAGATGATTGTGTTAATTTATATATAGCTACTGGAATTGATTCTTTAGCTCCAGCTTTGGGAAGCGTTCATGGACTTTATAAGGGATTACCTAATTTAAATTTTGAAAGAATGAATTTAATTAATAACAGTTTACCAATTCCCTTAGTATTACATGGAGGAACTGGAATTCCTGATAATGATATAAAGAAAGCTATTTCTTGTGGAATTAGTAAAATAAATATTAATACAGAGTTACAGATTGCATGGCATAATGCAGTTTTAGAGTTTGTTAAGGAAAATCCGGATGTTTATGATCCTAGAAAAGTGATAGGTAGTGGACAAGCAGCAATAAAAAAAGCTATCGATGATAAAATTAATCTGTTTTTTAATAGGTAATTATTTGTCAAAATATAATAAAATATAATGAAGTGGAGGTATTATGAAGGTATTAGAAATACAAGGAGGGCACAAGTTATCTGGAACAATTAGAATAAGTGGTGCTAAAAATAGTTCAGTTGCGCTTATACCAGCTGCTATTTTAGCTGAAGACGACGTAACTATTTGTAATGTTCCAGAAATAACAGATACAGATGCGTTAAGTGAAATTTTAGAATTTCTAGGTGCGGATGTACGAAGAGCTAGTGAAAGTATAGTAATTAATCCTAAATCAATAAAAAATAAAGAAATACCGGCAGAAATTTCTAAGAAATTGCGTGCCTCATATTACTTTATGGGTTCATTGCTTGGTAAATATAAGCATGTAGAAATGTATTTTCCTGGTGGATGTTCTATAGGAGCTAGACCAATTAATTTTCATTTAAAAGGCTTTGAGGCTTTAGGAGCTACAGTCAAAATCGAAGGAGATAAATATATAGTTGATGCAAAAGAATTAAAAGGAGCCAATATTTATTTGGATTTTGCATCAGTAGGAGCTACTATTAATATTATGTTAGCAGCTGTAAAAGCTAAGGGAACTACTGTTATTGATAATGCCGCTAAAGAACCCGAAATAGTTAATGTGGCAACCTTTTTAAATAATATGGGTGCTAGAATAAGCGGGGCTGGTACTAGTACGATAAAAATTATTGGAGTGGAAAAACTAAATGGATGTTTCCATGAAGTTATACCGGATAGAATTGAAGCTGGTACATATACTATTATTGGAGCGTTAATTGGCAATTATTTAAAAATTGATAATATTATTCCAGAGCATATAGAAGCTCTAACTTCAAAATTAATTGAAATGGGAGTAGAGTTAGAAATTGGTGACGATTATTTAATTGTTAATAAACCAGATAAATATAAAGCAGTTAATGTTAAAACATTAGTGTTTCCAGGTTTTCCTACAGATTTACAACAACCTTTTATGGTGCTATCAACACGGTGTTCTGGTAAATCAGTAGTAGAAGAGACTATTTATGAAAATCGTTTTATGCATATTCCATATTTGCAAAAAATGGGTGCTGATATTGAAGTGAATGGAACTAAAGCTATTATAAAGGGACCTACTGAATTGAGGGGAACAGAAGTGGAAGCAACAGATTTAAGAGCAGGTGCTAGTATGGTAGCAGCAGCATTAATTGCAAAAGGAACTACTGTTATTCATAATATAGAACACATTTTAAGAGGTTATGAAAATATAGTCGAAAAATTGAGTGATGTAGGTGCTAAATTAGAAGTAAAAGAAATATAATTAATAAAGTATTTCTTTTTTTTGGAGGCAAATATGAAACATAAAAAATTATTCGTGCTGTTATTTATAATGATTTTTGTTAGTATAGGTATTTTTTCTATCTATAAGATCACTTATAAAGAAGAATTTAATTATGTTGCTTTAGGCGATTCAGTAGCAGCAGGGAGAAACCCTTATGGTGTAGAAGATTATGGCTATACCGACTATATAAGTGATTATTTAAAAAAAGAGAATAAATTAAAAAGTTATGTTAATTTTGCAGTTAGTGGTTATACTACAGAAGACGTTAATAATGATATCAATTATAACAAAAATATCAAAATAGATAATAAGGAAATAAATATAAAGAAAGCACTAAGAGAATCGGATTTAGTAACTATTTCCATAGGAGCTAATGATTTTCTTGGAGAATTAAAACTCACATCCATTCCATCACTATTGGAAGATAAGAACTATGCATTAAAAAGAATAAATAGTATTTTCGATAGTATTGATACTACTTTAGAACTGGTTATGAAATATGCAAAAGGAACAATTATTGTTGTTGGATATTATAATCCGTTACCGTATTTAGAAAAATACGAAGATCAAATAAATGAAATAGTAGATTATGCTGATCAAAAATATCAAGAATTGTGTGATAAACACGATATTTATTACGTAAAAGTATCAGATGAAATAGCTAAAAACAAAGAATATTTACCTAATCCTTTAGATATTCATCCTAGTAAAAAAGGATATGAAGTAATAAGTAAAGAAATAATTGAAGTTATTAATCGCGAAATGTTAAATTAAACAGTTCTTAATTAAAAAGTCAAGTGCAACAAATGAATAATCAAATAGAATTCACAGTTTCTTGTAATTTATAAATTTT
>CALVKH010000008.1 GCA_944332575.1 uncultured Bacilli bacterium
TTGCGAATAGATATTATAGATTATTCATATGTCTTTTTCAATGCAAGTTTGTTGCACTTCAAATTTAAATTAACATTGTTTTTTGAAGTTGACAAAAATTGTTAAAAATGATATTATTTTATCTTATCTAATGATAAGAATGTATTAAAATATGTTATAATTTAATTATAGATATAAGGAGGTCTTTATTATGGCAATGGCAACTTTAGGTATGAAATTTCATATTAATAGTGATAATAATGTCATAACTTTAGATAGTGGCGATTTGCGTTATATAGATAATATTACTAAAGAATACAAAGACGAAAAAGATCTATTAACTAATGAAGGTTATGCTAGTAAAATTGCGGTTTATTCTAATAATCATAATAATATAGATGGTGATATTGTTTTAACTTATGTTAAAAATAATGATGAAAAATATGATTTAAAATTGCTTTATGATGACCCAGATATTATTCGAACTAGAACTAGTTCATTAGAAGAGATAAAGTCAGAAACTGAGAAATCAAGAAAGTTATTACTTAATAGTAAAAATCAATTGTTTTTAACTTTATTTTTACTTAATAAGAATTTACAAAAAACTACTACTTCAACAGTTAGAATGACTATTGGTGAATATAAAATTGCCAAAGCTTATGGACTTAATGTTACAACTCAAGATGGAGAATATCGTATTTCTATAAGGGATGTTTTGAGATATCGATTAGAAAATAAGAAATTGGGTTCTATGCGTCTTTTAGTGGAAGACACTCTAGAAGTATGGAAGAAAAATATGCTAAAATTACCTGACGAAGACTTATATTTTTATTCTAGAGAATTGAGATTACTAATTAATGAATACAATTATCGTAAAATTCCAAGAAGAGCAGTTTATAATTTATTACTTGCACCAAAATATGATATGGTTTTAAGTAATCCAATAAATCTTGCTAAAGAACATGATATTACTATTAGCCGAACAGAAGAATTTCCTAAGAAGAAAGTGTTAATAGAAGATCATAAAATAGCATAAAGAATATAGAAATATATTCTTTTTTTTTGTATAATTTGTATGGTGGTAATAATGTTAAATAATAAAAAAATAGCTATTTTAGAAAATTATTTAAAACATTTAAAGTATGAAAAAAATTATTCTACAGATACAATAGATAGTTATCATAGTGATATTTTAGAATATTTGACATATTTAGAAGAAGAGAATAAGGACTATTTAACTATAAAATATCAAGATATTAAATATTATTTAATTTATTTAAATGAAAAGAAAAATAATAGTGCTACTATCTCAAGGAAAATAAGTGCTTTAAGAAGTTTTTATAAATATTTGGTTAATCAAAGTTATTTGATGAATAATCCTTTTTTAAGTGTTAAACTTCCTAAAAAAGAAAAAAAATTACCACGTTTTTTTAGTTATAATGAACTAGAAGAGATGTTTGAGGTACCGGATTTAAGTTTACCATTAGGACAACGTGATCGTTTAATATTGGAACTTTTATATGCAACAGGAGTAAGAGTATCAGAGCTTGTTAATATTAAACTTAGTGATATAAGAGGAAGAGAAATAAAAATATTAGGGAAAGGTAATAAGGAACGATATGTTGAGTTTGGAGAATATGCAGATGAAATATTAAAATTATATTTAAATGATGGATATAAAAAGTTAAATAAAAAGAATAGTGAGTATTTATTATTAAATAAAAACTATACCAAATTAAGTGATCGGGGGGTAAGATTAATTTTAGATAATATTATTACAAAAACTTCTATTAATAAAAATATTTCTCCTCATATGATAAGACATAGTTTTGCTACTCATTTATTAAATGAGGGGTGTGATTTATTGAGCGTCCAACAGTTATTAGGTCATGCTAGTCTATCAGCTACATCCATATATACACATATAACTAATGATAGAATTAAAGAAGTATATTTTAAAACTCATCCTAGAGCAAAAAAATAAGACTAATCTAGTCTTATTTTATTTGCGTAAATAGAAGAAGTTCATTATCTTAGAGACTCCAATAAATAATATAATAATTAAAAATAAAGTATAGAAAGTATTTATTATTTGGTTAGAGAAAAGAATACATAATATTCCCATTAAAAAAGGTAGGAAAGCGAAAGTAGTAGATCCTGTAATCATCATTTTATTAAGACTATTAATTATTAAAAGGATACCTCCAATTATAATAATATAGTTTAGCGATTCAATAGGAAACCAAATAATATAAATAGCAGCTAGGGTAAGAAGGATACCTTGAATTAAGAAGATAATAAAATTTTTTAAATTATTTTTCTTAAAATAAAAAGCAATTTTATAAATTCTTATTGAATATAAAAGTAATGCTAGTGGAATAATGTACATAAATAATTTTAATATTAGTTTAGAATCAAGAAATAATCCTGCAAAAGCAATAGCAATAAAAATTATTCCCCAAATTAATTCTGCAATACTATTTTTCTTTTTAAAATTATTAAAATTTGTGTAAACAATTGTTTTCAAATATATCACCTTTATTAATTATATTATATTTTTATGAATTTTTGGTGTAATTATTGAAAAAAGATAATTTTATAGTAAAATTATAATAGCAAAGAGGTGTAGTAAGATGGCAAAGTTATATTTTAGATATGGGGCAATGGGATGTGGTAAGACAGCATCATTATTACAAGTTGCTTTTAATTATAAAGAAAAAGGTATGAAAGCAATAGTAATGAAACCAAAAGTCGATACTAAAGCAGGGACTAAAATACAAACAAGAATAGGTTTAGAAAGAGAAGTTGATTATTTAATTAAAGAAAAAGATAATTTATATGAAGTGATTAATAAAAAATTTAATGATGTTCATTGTATATTAATAGACGAAGCGCAATTTTTAACAAGAGAGCAAGTAAATGATTTAGTAAAAGTAGTAGTAAATTTAGATATTGTAGTTATGTGCTATGGATTAAGAACAGACTTTTTAACTAATGGGTTTGAAGGCTCTACTAGATTATTAGAAGTTGCTAATAATATTGAAGAATTAAAAACCATATGTAAGTGTGGTAAGAAAGCTTTATATAATGCTAGATTTATTAATGGTAAATTAGTAATTAAAGGAGATAGTATTGTTATTGATAATAATTCAAAAGTAAAATATATAGCAATGTGTCCTAAGTGTTATTATGAAGAAATAGAAAGACTAAATTTATAACGTATAATAAAATAAAAAGCAAGAGTAATTCTTGCTTAATGATTTCGGTGTCCTTTACCAGGTCTTCTATTTTTAATTCCATTTTTTCTTGATAATACTTTAGAAGTAGATTTTTCTATCAATTCATCTTTTTCTAGAGCATCTATGTTTATAGCATATAAAATTTTTGCAGTGCCACTTAGTATTTCTTTATTCGATTCATAAATTTCTGCTATTGCTTGTGTAGCTTTAGCAGCTTTTTCTTTAGGAGTGAATGTGCTATTTCCCTCTAAATAGGAAAGAGCGGCATTAGCCATTCTTCCTAATATGCGGACATCATCGGAAGCGCATGAAGAATTTTCAAAATGTAAGCATCCTGTATGAGTGAATTCAAAATATACCATGGCCTCTTGATTTATTTCAAACCAATTTGTAAGAGGTTTACTTAAAAGAATAGTACTTTCTATAGATGAATTAAATTTGCTATCTAAAAACATGTATAAATTCTCTCCTTTTGTTTATGTGCAATGTATAGTGTCATAATGAAATTTTTTTGTCAATGTCAATATTAAATGATGAAAATAAAAAATAGATAAAGAATGACTGTAAAATAGATAAAAAATAACGTTTTCAAATGAATTATCTTGTGTTATACTAGTGATAAGAATAGAGGTGTTACTATGGACTTTTTGTTTGGTGATCAAAATAAAAAAGAAATAAGAGAATATGAGAAGATTATTTCTGAAATAGAAAAATATGAAGCCTCTATCAGATCTTTGTCAGATGATGAGTTACGCTCTAAAACTAAAGAATTCAAAGAAAGAATTGATTCTGGTGAGGATTTAGAAGAAATTTTGCCAGAAGCTTATGCAGTGGCAAGAGAAGGAAGTAGAAGATTTTTAGGTAAGAGGCAATATGATGTTCAATTAATGGGAGCTATTGCCCTACATCATGGAGATGTAGCGGAAATGAGAACAGGGGAAGGAAAAACATTAACTGCACCACTGGCAGCTTATTTAAATGCTTTAACAGGTAATCCGGTTCATATAGCTACTGCTAATGATTATTTGGCAACAAGAGACTGTGAAGATATTAGGCCTTTATTTGAAGGATTAGGACTAACAGTAGGTGTTGTTACTGAAGAGAGAGATCGTGATCCTCAAGTAGACCGAGACAATAGAAAACAGGCATATAATTGTGATATTATTTATGGATCTAGTAATGCGTTTGCTTTTGATTATTTAAGAGATAATACTGTAACTAAAGAATCTAGTTTAGTAAGAGGAGATAGAGAACCAGGTTTTATCATTATCGACGAAGCAGATCAAATCTTAGTCAATGATGCAGTAATGCCTTTTAAATTATCTGGTACCTTTAAAGGAATAAATGAAAATGCTGTTGATAGAATTAGTAGACAGCAACAACAAAGAGATTTAGAGAAGCAAGCTAATGCTTATTATAATAATGCTAATGCTTTTGTATATCAATTGTTTAAACATGAAGAAAATTGTAAATCTTTTAAAACAGATGAAGAGATGGAATTATACCAAGGTGGAAATAGAGAAGCAACAGAAAGAGCACAAAGACAATACTCTGTTCTTTATTGTAAATCGAGTCAAGCAGAACTTACTGAAAAAGGGTGGCTTCAAGCTTTTAGATATTTTAATGGAACGAAAATAGATGATTTAACTAATAGTAAATTTAATGATATTATTAATAATAATAATTTTGAATTAGATAAAGATTATACGATTGAAGCAGGAAATATGTCACTTACCCTAAGAGGTTTAGAAAAAGCGGTTAGAATTATTCCGGAAATGCGCGAATTAAATAATAGTTTTTATAAATCTAGTGAGTTTAGTACTTTAAATAAAGCTATTTCTAATGCTTTAACGGCTTACTTTGTTTTAGAAAAAGGAAAAGAATATATTTTAGATGATGTAGCAGGAAACTTTAGAGGAAAACCTAAGAAAAAAGTATTATTAGTATCTAACGGAAGAACGGCAGAAGGTAGAGTTTATAGTGACGGACTACAACAAGCAATTGAATTGAAAGAGAAAAAATTAAATTCTCGTGGAGATTTTGTAATAGAGACTACGAAAGATCATGATGAATTAGCATCAGTATCTCAAAAAGCTTTTTATTCCATATATCCCAAAATTGCTGGTATGACTGGTACTTCAGCAAGAGAATTATTTGAAGAAATATATGGAATGCCAACTATTAGTATTCCTAAAAATAGTGAGTACAATGTTGATATGGAAACTATTGATAATATTTATAGTGGTAGAGAAGATAAAGATACGCTTTTATTTGAAAATGATCAAGAAAAAATGGAGGCCGTTATTAATTCAGTTTTAGCCTCACAAAAAACAGGACAACCTGTGTTAATTGGTACTACTTCAGTAAATGAATCTAATAGATTATATCAAGAATTTAGAAGACGTGGTATTTCTTGTGAAGTGTTAAATGCTGAAAATGCTGCCTTAGAAGGAGAAATTATTTCAAGAGCTGGAGTAAAAGGTGCCGTTACTATTTCGACTCAAATGGCTGGACGTGGAACCGATATTAAATTAGGAGGAGAGTTCAGTCAAGTTGTTGATGAGGTTAAGCAAGAAATAGTAGATAGGATGGTTAAGACTCGTTTACAAGGACAGCAAGTAAGTGAAGAAGAAATAAGACAAATGCAAATTGGTGCTGCTAAATGGTTGGAAGATAAAAAAAGTGAAGATATATTAAGAAAAGCACAAGATAGATGGAATAAAAATCGTGAAGAATTAATAGCAACTGGAGGACTAAAAGTAATTGGATATTCTCATTTTTCAACAAAAAGAGATGATGATCAGTTACGTGGACGTGCAGCAAGACAAGCTGATCCTGGAGTTACTGAATTTTATTGTTCAGTAAGAGATTTAAAAGAAAATTTAGGAGTAACAAATGACAGAATAAAATATTTACGAAAGAATGGATTAGGAAAAGGAAGTCCTTTAGCAGGTAAAGAAGTGGATAAAGTAATAGCTCATGCCCAAGCTAATCAAGAAGGATTTATGACAAGTGTTATAGCTAATACTCAAGAAGCAGATTATCATTTAGCTAGAATGCGTAAAAAAGTTTATGATCAACGTATGAGAATTCTAAAAGGAGAAAATCCTCGTGAAAATATGGAATATATCATTGATAGTTCCATAATTAACTTGGTAGATAAAAATTTACCAGAAGAAAGCTATAATGTTAGCCCAAGAAAGAAAATATCTAAATCAGGTCTTAATATTGATAATTTAATTGTGGATGCTATAGAAACTTTTGGTATTGATTTAACTAAAGCTTTTGAAGATGGTGAGTTTAAGCGTTTAAGAGATGTAGAAGAATATTTGTCAAAAAACGCTCAACAACGTTATAATGAGATAAGAAATAATAACGGCGATAAAAAGCAGGATGAGATAGATAAAGGTAATATTATAGGAACTATTGATAGTGCTTGGTTAGACTTTAACGAAAACTTAGATTATATAAAATTCCAAAACAGATTAAATAGTATTGCTCAAAACCAAAATTTTGATGAGATCTTTGCTATGAAAAAAGGATTTAATCAAGCAATGATCGATTCTAAAATTAAAATGTTAGGAACTATGATGGGTAAGACTTCTACTAAAACTAGAACTATTCAAGATAATAGTGAAGTACTGGATGTTGATAATACTTTAAACGATTATTATGTAGAAGAAAAAAGAAGTTATAGTAATCTTTCAGTGAAACCAGCTAAAATAGTTACTACTTTAGGAAATAAGATTAAATTAGTAAAAGATAAAATTAGGTATCAATTTGAAATGGTACCAGTAGAAACAGCTAAAGAGACTGAGCAAGTGGAGGTTATGAATTTTGATAATAACATGATAGAGGAAACGAATGCCTCTTCCCATGTTAGAAGATAGAAATAAGGAGGAAAAATGAAAAAAAAGAATGGAGTAATGTTAGGGCTATGTATAGCTGTTGCAATTGTTGCAATTGCTTATGCGGCATTTAATGCAACACTTAATGTTAATGGTACAATTAATGCAACCGGAACTTTTTCAGTAGTATTTTCAGGAAATGGAAGTTGTACTGCAACAACTAAAGTAGGTGCTGATACCCCTACTGGAACAGTAACGGCAACAGCCAATACAACGACTGCAACTTTAAGTACTAGTTTATATACACCTGGAGATGTTGTAACTTGTACAATACCGGTAAAGAATAATGGTAATTTGAGAGCTAAATATGTTTCATCTACGGTTTCTAATAGTTTAACAGGAACTTCTTCACCGATAGCTGTAACAGTATCGAGTTCAACAGGAACCAATGCTATAGCGGCGTCTGGCACTTCAAATATTACAGTAGTGATTAAATATAATTGGACTGGAACTACTCAACCAACTACAACAAATCAAACATTCACTATTACAGCCAATTATAATCAAGCAATTTAATAATATATAAGTAAGGAGAAAGAATATGAAAAAAAATAATAATATAATAATAGGAGTATTAATTGCTGTTATAGCTGTTATGGGAGTAGCTTTTGCAGCATTTGCCACTACTTTAAATATTAATGGTAGTGCTAGTATTTCGTCAAATTGGATTATCACTTTTGTGCCAGGAACTTGTACTGCAACTAGCAAAGATAGTGGTAACCCAAGTTCAGGAACAGTATCAGTATCAGGAACAACCGCAACAGTTGTTGCTAATATGTCGTCACCTGGTGATGTACTAGCATGTACTGTAAAGGCCCAGAATCAAGGAACATTGGATGCTGTTAGAACTAGTTGGTCATTAGTTGGACAAGTAACTGATACTACTTCTTATACAGTTAGCTTATCACCAACTACTAATCCAGGTTCTGTTTTAGCGGCTAAAAGTGGAAGTACGGTTGATGAAGAAACTCTAACAATAACGATTACTTACAAGTCAACAGTAACAGCCAAACCAAGTGGTGCAGCAACATTTAAAGCAGTAGCAACATATGAACAAGATATATAATAGTAAGTAGAATTGATTTTATATCAATTCTTTTTATTTGGCTAAATTTTTGATTGCAAAAATACTGAAGTAGGGTGATAATATATATAAGATAAATAACAATACTGGAGGTACTAATGAATCAAAAGAATATAGTAATAGGAGTGCTATGTTTAGTAATCTGTATCATGGCAATAGGATTTGCAGCATTTAGTACAACATTAAATATCAATGGAGCATCAAGTATAGAATCCAACTGGAGTGTAGTATTTACGAATATTTAAGAGTTAAGTAAAACAAGTGGAGTAACGATAAATAATGTTCCAACTGCAAGTGGAACAACTGCAACATTTGATGTGTCACTAAATAATCCAGGGGACACAATAGAGTATCAAATCACAGTAGCAAACCAAGGGACATTAGATGCCATAATAGAAAATATTGAAACAACAGAAACAGAAAATAGTGCATTACTATTTGAAGTAAGTGGAATAAACAAAGGAGATAAGTTAGCAAAGAGTACTACTACAACATTTAATATTAAGATAAGTTATGATGAAAGTATAACCAGCCAACCAGAAGAATTAAATAAAACATTAATAATAAATATAACTTATGTACAAGATATGGGACAGGTAATAGAACCGGAGAATTATTATTCATTAACATATGTTCCTAGTTCTTATGATCAGTATAGTTCCTACTTTACAATCTCTATTAATGGAGTTACTTATGATTTCGGAGAGGATATTTTTAATATTCCTCCTAATAGTGTAATTACAATTCAGCGTAATATCGTTGATAATTATGTTTTGCATATTAATGTTGGAAGTGATAGTTTTATGTTTTTTGGAAATGAATCGATAAATTATACAATTTCAGAAAATATAACATATCGAATATATTCAGTAGGTAATCATAGCGGTTAATAAATAATTAAATTAGATTTTTACGTAAAATTAACGTAAAAATCTTTTCTCTTTTATTTTAGATATGTTATAATTTAGTTACGACAGTTTTGAAAGGGTGATATGATGAAATATGTTTATTCCTTCAAAGAAGGAAACAAAGACATGCGTAACCTTTTAGGTGGAAAAGGTGCTAACTTAGCAGAAATGACTAACTTAGGTCTTCCTATTCCTCAAGGGTTTACAGTTACAACGGAAGCTTGTACAGAATATTACAACAATGGAAAGAAAATTAGTGATGAAATTCAAAAACAAATTTTCGAAGCTTTGGCTGGACTAGAAAAAGAACAAGGTAAGAAGTTTGGTGATACAAGTGATCCGCTTTTAGTAAGTGTTAGATCAGGTGCCAGAGCTAGTATGCCTGGTATGATGGATACGATTCTTAACTTAGGATTAAATGATGAAGCAGTAGAAGGATTTGCTAAGAAAACTGGTAATCCTAGATTTGCTTATGATTCTTATAGAAGATTCATTCAAATGTATTCTGATGTAGTTATGGAAGTACCAAAAAGTTTCTTTGAGAAAATTATTGATGAATTAAAAGAAGAAAAAGGTATTCATTACGATACAGAGCTTACTGTAGATGATTTAAAAGAATTAGTAAAAAGATTTAAAAAAGTATATAGTGATAACATGAATGGAGAAGAGTTCCCACAAGATGCTAAGGAACAATTAATGGGAGCTGTAAAAGCTGTATTCCGTTCTTGGGATAATCCTCGTGCTATTGTATATAGAAGAATGAATGATATTCCAGGTGATTGGGGTACTGCTGTTAACGTTCAAGCAATGGTATTTGGAAATATGGGAGATACTAGTGGAACTGGTGTTGCATTTACTCGTAATCCATCTACTGGTGAAAAAGGTATTTATGGTGAATACTTAATTAATGCTCAAGGTGAAGACGTTGTTGCAGGTGTTCGTACACCACAACCAATTAGTAAATTACAAGAAGACTTACCTGAGTGTTATGAAGAGTTTATTCGTCTTGCTAATAAACTAGAAAATCATTATAGAGATATGCAAGATATGGAATTTACTATTCAAGAAGGTAAACTTTATTTCTTACAAACTCGTAGTGGAAAAAGAACTGCTCATGCTGCTATTCAAATTGCCTGTGATTTAGTTGATGAAGGAATGATTACGGAAGAAGAAGCAGTATGTAGAATTGATGCTAAATCATTAGATCAATTATTACATCCAACATTTAATGCTAAAGCATTGAAAGAGGGAGAAGTAATCGGTAGTGCCTTACCTGCATCTCCTGGTGCTGCTGCTGGTAAAGTAGTATTTACTGCACAAGACGCTAAAGAGCAAGGTAAAGGTGGAAAAGGTGAGAGAGTTATTCTTGTAAGACTTGAAACTACTCCAGAAGATATTGAAGGTATGGTTGCTGCTCAAGGTATTTTAACAGTTCGTGGAGGAATGACTTCACATGCTGCCGTTGTTGCCCGTGGTATGGGAGCTTGCTGTGTATCTGGATGTGGCGATATTAAAATGAATGAAGAAGCTAAAGAATTTAGCTTAGGTGGATATACATTCCATGAAGGAGATTATATTTCATTAGATGGTACAACTGGTAAAATTTATAAAGGAGACATACAAACAGAAGAAGCTTCTGTATCAGGAAACTTCGGAAGAATTATGGCTTGGGCTGATAAATTTAGAAAATTAAAAGTTCGTACTAATGCTGATAACCCTCGTGATACTAGAAAAGCGGTAGAATTAGGTGCAGAAGGAATTGGTCTATGTCGTACAGAACACATGTTCTTTGAAGAAGACAGAATTCCTAAAATTAGAAAAATGATTTTATCTGAAACTGTAGAAGAAAGAGAAGCTGCTTTGAATGAATTAATACCATTCCAAAAAGGTGATTTTAAAGCAATGTATAAAGAATTAAAAGGATTACCAATGACTGTACGTTATTTGGATCCACCTCTACATGAATTCTTACCTACAGCGGAAGAAGATATTATTGCTTTAGCAAAAGATATGAATGTAACTGTTGAACATTTAAAAGAAAAATGTGCTGAATTACATGAATTTAATCCAATGATGGGACATCGTGGATGTAGATTAGCAGTTACTTATCCAGAAATTGCTAAGATGCAAACAAGAGCTTTAATGGAAGCTGCTATTGAAGTAAGTGAAGAAGAAGGATTTGATATTGTTCCTGAAATTATGATTCCATTAGTTGGAGAAAAGAAAGAATTAAAATTTGTTAAAGATATCGTAGTAGAGACTGCAGAACAAGTGAAAAAAGAAAAAGGATCTAATATGGAATATCATATTGGTACTATGATTGAAATTCCAAGAGCAGCCTTAACTGCTGATGAAATTGCAGAAGAAGCTGAATTCTTCTCATTTGGTACTAATGACTTAACACAAATGACATTTGGATTCTCAAGAGATGATGCTGGTAAATTCTTAGATTCTTATTATCAAAATAAGATTTATGAATTTGATCCATTTGCTAAACTTGACCAAGATGGTGTAGGAAAATTAGTTCAAATGGCTGCTGAAAAGGGTAGAAGTACACGTCCTGATATTAAATTAGGTATTTGCGGTGAACATGGAGGAGAGCCAAGTAGTGTTGAGTTCTGTCATAAAGTAGGTTTAACTTATGTATCTTGTAGTCCATTTAGAGTACCTATAGCACGTCTTGCTGCTGCACAAGCTGCTATTAATAATAAATAAAAAGATAAGTGATTGCTTTTTAGCAATCACTTTTTTGATATTTTAAATTATTATTTTTTTTAAAATAGGATTGCTTTTTTTCTTTTGGTGTTATATTATCTTTATAAGATAAGGAGTGTTATTATGAAAAAAATAGTAGGATGGATATTGGGGATAGCCGTTGTTGTAATGTTTACTATGTCACAAGAAGTGGGTGCTGTTACTTTTGATGAATTATATAATCAAATAGCACCAAATGGTAAAATAGAATTAAATTCAGTTGTTCCCAAAGGAGATCCTAACAGTACTGAAAATGAAGCATATATTAATAAGTACTTAAGTGATTATGTCATGGATGGGATTTCTTTATATGGATATTGTGATCAAGACAATTTAAATAAGTGTCATATTAATATGCAGAAAGAAGGAGAATCTGGAAAATCTTATGATGTGGAAGTAACGTATTTACCATATTCGAATCAAGACATATATAATAAAATTCAGGAAATATTACTTAAGATACCTTCTGCTAATCCAGGTGATATTACAGAAGTGGATGAGAGTCGTTTATATGAAATGAACGATTTAGAAATTATAAATTTTATGTTGGCAGGAGGATATTCTAAAAATCCTGATATTACTATAACTGCTAATTCTGAAATTAATTATTCTACTGCATTTAAACAGGTTTTAGGAAACAATAATATTGAAGGATATTTCTATGCAAGAGCTGGTTGGGTTGATGAGTTTTCGTCAGGTAGTTTTGGAGATATTGTGTTAAGTCATAATGATTATATGTATGGAATGGTAGATGCTGCTGGTTTTAGAGGAAGTAAAGTGATTTTTGTAGATGATAATACATTAAATACAAGAGAAGCAATGATGAATGCTGCTCAAGAGAGGTTAGATGATTATCTTGGAAAAGGAAAACTGGAAATTAAATATGCTGGTAAGATTGATGGTTTAGATGATTCTAATTGGGTTTTAAAGTTAGATCAATTAATTGATGTCAGTAAAACAAATGGAGAATACTATAGTATTAATATTTTAGGGTATGATTATAATTTCTTTATTGTAAGGGACTCTTCTAAAATAAAAGATCCAAAATTAATTACTCAGGATTTAACAACTATGGCTGTAATTAAATCTGACAATTATATAGTACCACTAGATTCTAATATTATAGCAACTAGGTTAAATAGTAATTCTTTGGATTACCAAAAAGTATTGAATCATTTAAATTTAGATGATGGAATTATATATGATTTAAAATTATATTCTAATTCTACAGATAGTTATATATCAAAATTAAATAATGATAGGTTTGAAGTATATATTCCCATAACCAATGATTATTCTAACGAGACTTTAGTTGCTTATTATATAGATGAGAATGGAAATATTGAAAAGCATCCAGTAACGGTAGAAAACGGTTATGCTAAATTTGAAACTGATCATTTTAGCACGTATACAATAGGAGAGGATAATAGTAAAATTGAAGTCATAAACCCAAGTACTAATGATAATGTTATGATTTTATTTGTGCTATTTGGTTGCTCTATAATAGGGATTATCTTAACTAAAAAACATTTAAGAGAAAGCAAGTAAGGTGGATGAGTGCTAAAATAACTTTAGAATAGGTAGTATAGTTTTGTAATAGATGTGTTAAAGGAATCTTGTTAGCTATCGAAGATAAAAAGACGGAAAGAAAAAAGTGTTTACATTATTATATATAGCGTTTTATATAGTAATGCCTGTGCTTGGATTTGAATCATACTTTATATTTTTGTTATCATAAAATTAAATCACTTTTATTTGTTTTACTTGATCTTCTTTTTTATGAATGATATTATTTTAATGTATGGTAGTGTGAGGTAAATATGAAAAAGAAAGAAAAGAAGAATATAGATGAAAAAAGCACAAAAACAAAAGAACCTAAACAAATAAAAAAGAAAAAAACTAATAAATCTTGTGTCATTGTTGTTGTATTATCTATTGTTTTTGCTTTAGTTGGAATCTTTTTTGCTTTACTAGGAACAAAAGTTATATCTTTTGAACCAAAAGATAAAGGTCCTGTTTTGTATTCATTAAATGAATTAGTAAAAGTTGGAGATTATGTGGCTTATGATAGTGGTAATTGGGAGGAAGATAAAGAAGTACCTAATAGTAGTACACAATTTACTTTAGGTGGTTATTTGAAAGATACTAATAGATCTGATGGAGTTAGTTGTAGTTATGATATAGATGATAATAAAGGCTGGAGAGTTTTTAGTATTAATGACGGAGTAATAACTTTGATTCAATCAGGCCTATCTATGTGTTACTATCATGGGTATGGCGCTAGTACTAATGATAAAAGTGTAAGTATTCTAACTGGTAATGATGAAAATATTAATTTTGATTATTTTATCGATGAAAGATTTGCTGATAGCGTTAAAGTATTATCTAAAGAAGATATAGATAAATTTTATGAAGAAGATAGTAGTTATAAAAGAATTACTAATGATTTAATCAGTATTGGTGCTCCTTACTGGTTAGCTAGTAAGAGTGGAACTTATTATATGTGGTATGTTACTGAAGGTGGGACAGTTGCTACGGATCATGTAGGAATGTATGGCGTTCGTATGATGGTAACATTAAAAAGTGATGTCAAGACAGAAGGTCAAAACAAGGAAAATGAATGGATATTAAATGAAGATGTAAAAAAAGATGAGTAATTTCAAAAAAAGGCTTTGAAGTTTACTCGTCTTTTGTTATAATAAAAATAAGGTGATAGGGTATGAAAGCAATATGCATAGGTCAAGCCGCATATGATATAACATTACCAATGGATCACTTTCCAATCGAGAATAAAAAGACAAGATCAAGAGATAAGATCGAATGTAGTGGTGGTAGTGCTTGTAATTGTGCTTATTTGCTAGCGAAATGGGGAATAGATACTTATTTTGCCGGTGTCGTTGGAGATGATTACTATGGTAGTCGAATTAAAGAAGAGCTAAATAAAATAGGAATCAATACTAAGTATTTAGAGATGAATCCCGAGTATAGTACGACTTCTAGTTATATTATTGCTAATACTACTAATGGTAGTAGAACTATTATAACACATAGACCTAAAGAACTTATTTTGGAAGATAAAAAAGTAGATGAAAAGTTTGATGTTATTTTATTAGATGGATATGAACGAGATTTTGCTAATAAAATAATTGATAATAATCCAAAAGCAATTAAAATCATTGATGCCGGTTCTATGAAAGAAGCGACAATAGAGTTAGCTAGAAAGGTTGATTATATTGTGTGTTCTAAAGATTTTGCTGAAGAATACACTAGAAAGAAAGTGGATTATCAAAATTTAACTTCCTTAGTAATTATTCATAGAATCTTAGAAAAAGATTTTAAAAATAAAATCATTATTACTTTGGAAGATAAAGGATGCTTTGTTTATGATGATGGATATAAATTAGTACCAACATTAAAAATGAAGGCAGTAGATACAACGGGAGCAGGAGATATTTTCCATGGAGCATTTACATATGCTATTGCAAATAAATTTGATATGATAAAAACTTTAAAAATGGCTAATATAGCCGGAGCATTGTCTGTGACTAGAATAGGAGGACAATTTTCAATTCCTACTTTGGATGAAGTAACTAGAAAATACAATGAATGTACTAAATCGCGATAGTCTTCCTAGATTAGATTTACATGGAGAAGATAGAGATAGTGCTAGAATATTAGTCGAAGAGTTTTTAGAATATAATTATAATCTCGGACAATTAGAGTTAGTAATTATTCACGGGATTGGAGAAGGAATATTAAAAAAGGAAGTGCATAAAGTGCTAAAAAATAGTAAGAAAGTAGTTGAGTTTGGATTAGATATGTTTAATCCTGGATGTACTCTAGTAAGATTAGGAGTCAAAGTTGACAATAAAGAGAAAATCTGCTATAATATGCAGCATAACTTAGAGGGGGGATACTGATGTATACAGAGTATGAAGAAAAAAAAGGTTTTCCGATTAGAAATTTTCTAATCAAATTAGTATTAATTATTATTTTTGTTTTACTTTTATTATGGATATTACCAATACCTAATTTAAAAGGACTTAATGAACAAATATTTAATGCTAATATTCAAACAATGAAAGATGCGGCAATTCTTTATTTTACTGAAGAAAGATTGCCAGAAGAAGTTGGAGACAAAGTAACTTTAACGTTGCAAGATATGTTAGATCTTAAACTATTGTTACCTTTTGTTGACAAAAACGGAGAATCATGTGATGTTGATAAATCATATGTAACTCTAGAAAAGCTGGAAACAGAATATTTAATGACAGTGCATTTAAAATGTAAGGGTCAAGAGGATGAAATCGAAGTACATTTAGGATGCTATGCTTATTGTACTAGTGCAATATGTGAGAAGCAAGAAGAAGATGAAGATGGTAATGTAACAGTAACATCTGGACCATCATGTGTGTTAATGGTGTCTTCTGGTAAAGCAGGAGAAAATGGATGGTATGTAGATGACGTTACAGTTAAATTTAAAAACAAATCATCAACCGGTGGAGCTAAAATCACTAATTATGGTATAGGATTAAGTAGTAATTATAATGGTGAT
Organism: uncultured Bacilli bacterium; assembly: GCA_944332575.1. Classification (GTDB taxonomy): domain Bacteria; phylum Bacillota_I; class Bacilli_A; order RF39; family UBA660; genus RGIG3091. The sequence goes on from CALVKH010000008.1 coordinate 16,428, forward strand.
GATACATATAAAGTTACAAAAGATGGAATTACTAAAGTTTACGGTTATGTAAAAGATTCTAATGGTAAGACCGCTGTTTGTAGTATAGAAGTTAAAAAAGATACAGTAGCACCATCTTGTGATTTAACAGTTTATAGTGGAAGTACTTCTTCTAACGGAAGTTATATTTCAGATGTAGTAGTAGGATTCAAGAGTAAAACTGATGCTGCAAGTGGAGTAAAAGCTTATGGTATTGGTACATCTTCTACACCAAATTATAATAGTCAAGATCGTTATACAATTACTAAAAACGGTACTACTAAGGTTTATGGTTATGTAAAGGATACTGCAGGTCATACTAAAACTTGTGATATTACAATTGATCGAAATGCAAGTAGTTCAGGATCTGTTCCTTCATGTAGTCTAGAAGTGCAAAGTGGTACTATGGGTACTAACAATTGGTACACAAGTAATGTAGTAGTTAGATTTAAAAGCAAATCAAGTACTAATGGTGCTAGCATTACTTCATTTGGAATAGGTACTAGTCAAACTTATGGAAATAATTCAACTTATACAATTAGTAGTGATGGTAACCATGTTATAAAAGGTTATGTAAAAGATTCTAATGGTAATACTGCTACATGTAGTATTACAGTAAAAAGAGATGCTACAAAACCAAATTGTGAATTAACAGTATTAAGTGGTACACAAAATAGTAATGGTAATTATACAAGTAATGTAATAGTAGGATATAAGAGTAAATCTGATGCAACCAGTGGTATGAATTCCTATGGAATTTCAACTGGAACTACTCCTATATATAATGGTTCTAATAATGTAACTATTACTAATAATGGTACACATACTATAAGAGGTTATGTAAAAGATAATGCTGGTAATACTAATGTATGTACTTATAGTGTTACGAAAGTAGCCCAAACTTATGAATATGAGTACAGTAAGAAAATAGATACAGAGTACAGTAATTGGGGAGATTGGACAACAAAAGAATATAATCCTTCTAATCCACCTAAATGGGGATTATCAAGTGATGGATTATCTTATACAGAAAACTTAGGTAAAACAACTCAATATAAATATACTGTTGGGGATGCTATTTATGCTAATCAATTAGTGGAAACAACTAGTGTATCTACTAAAACATGTGCTGGTTATACTTACTATAGAAGTACAACTAATTCAAGTGTAACCTATGCTATTAAAACAACGGATGACTGGGTATATGAAGGTTTAGTAACAAGAGACAGTCCTCCAAGTGATTCATTAACAGTTAAATATGTCTTTGTTGGAATGGACTGGGATAGATGTGGTGATTCTTGTACAACAACACCTTATACTGTTTGGCAAAAATATACACGTAATGTATCTGTTGTAACTGCTACTGATACTATTACATCTTCTAATGGTGTATCTGTAAAATGTAGTTCATATACTCAAACACCTATAAAAGTATTCAATACATTTAGCAACATTGTTGGATACGAAGAGAATAGAACTTTACAAGAAGTATATACATATAGAATTAAATATCGTACTGTAATAAGTGCTGGTTATACAGATATTAAATGGAGTTCATATAATAATCCAACACTATTAGCTCAAGGTTATAAAATGACTGGTAATTATAGATTAGTAGGTTAATAAGGGGTGAATAACATGAATGAACAACCAAATAAAATATTATTTACGTATACAGTAGAAAATGGCGGATATAAAATCAAAGATGTGTACATTTTAACTAATGGGCATTTAATAAAAGAAGCATTTGATGAAGAAAAACATCTTGCAATGTTTGGAGAATTCTTTAAAAATAATGGAGTTTCTAACGGAGTAGAAGAAGCAATAGATAAAGGTATTTTAGGAAGAATCGATGAAAAAGAATTAAATGCTGATACAATGAAGGAATTTTTTGGAGAAGAAAAAGAACAGGAAGAAGATAAAGTAACAGGAGTTGTTGCTCCTGTTACTACACCTAATCCATATGATATTAATGATGAATATGATTTGGATGATGATGAGGAATTAAAACCTGATCGTAAAGGATTAAAAAGAGCCGCTGCTATTGCTGGTTTAGGTTTAGTAGTTGGAACCCTTGCTCTAAATCATAGTTGTAGTCAACAACAAGTCATAGATGAAAAAGATGAACAGGACTTAGATGATTTATTTAAAAATATGACTGATGAGCAAAGAGCTTTCTTTGAACCTACCTTTAAGGCGGTAGAGGAATTTAATACAAGAACTACAGAAGATGGTACATTTAAGTTAGAGGAAGATAAATCAACATTACATTTAACAGTTGATGAAGGAATAGCATTAAATATTATTTTAAATAACTATACTGCTGAAGAGTTATATGATGTATTTGGAACTCTTGAATTCGATACAACTAATTTAATGAATTTAGCTCGTAGTGCTTATTCTAAATTATCTACATATTATATGAATGCTACTAAAGATAGTGGTTTATCAGTATTAATTAATGACGATACAGCACGTGAGTTCTTTGAACGCCATGAACAAGCTGTTATTGATTTTAATAATAATCCATCTACGGATTTATCTGATAAAGTAATCAAAGGATTATACTATGATTATGTATATGCTGGATCAACTGGTGAATATGCTAAGATTAATAATGATGGAGTGGCTTGGTTTGCAACTTCTGCTGGTTTCGGTTTTGAACTTGCAAATAGAAATGTCGAAGAATTTTTAAAAATCAATAATGTTAGTGAAGAAGAAATTGCTAAGTATCAAGAAGCTGCTGCTAAAGTTGGTATGTCTTTAAATTCCATTACTACTAGTGAATTACTAACTGCTATTAATGAAGAGATTGATATTGATGTTATGGACGACATTGACAATAAGAGTCTATGTGCTGCCGTAACTGCACAAACAAGAGATAAAGTTGAAGCATTAAAATTGAAACAACAAATTGCTTCTACTATTATTGTAACTAATGCTAAAGATAAATTAGTTGAAGGATTACAAAAAATCGGACAAAATAATCTTGCTAATGAAGTATTGACATCTGATAAACTTACACCTGAGTTATTAGAAAAAATAAGTGGTAAGAGTGTTGATGCTAATCAATTAGTAGAAGATTACAATGGTAGAATTAGTTCAATTAATGATAAAGAGGCCAAAGTATTAGCACTTATTGAAATTGCTGAAGAAAAATATAATATTAAGTCTGACATTGATCTTCCAGATCTAATTAATAATAGATTTAGAACTTTAGAGAAAGAAGATAAATTAGAAACAGAAATTGATAAAGAAGATGGAATTCCTGTGGTTGATGGAGAAGAATTCAATAAGTTACCAGAGGAAGAAAAAGATGATTTTATCAAAGATAACGGAGTAATTATTGATAAAGACACTACAACTACGGAAGAGGAAGTTTCTAAGGATGAATTAACTCAAGAAGAACAACAACAAGTAGTATCACAAGAGCAAGTTTTAAAAGAAATTGATGCACTATCTAATAGTTTAATTACTCAAGGAGTAAATGATGCTATTACTTATACTGACCAAGTAGGTGCTTATAATTATTCGAAAACAATTGTTAATCCATATAATGGTCAAACAATTGATACTAGTAATTTATCACTTTTCAATATAGTTGCTCATGCTAGTGCTTTTGGAGATGGAGCTAATGAAATAACTAGCAGTGATGCTCAGGTACAAGAGCGATTAAATAATGATGCTAGTAAAGTTACAAGTGAAATTAATTCATTATCTAATGAAGCAAAAGAATATTTACAAGATAAATATGGTAGTGGATGGCAAGAACAATTTATTAATGAAACTTATAAAGATGGTTATACTAAACAAGTTGATGGTTCATTAAGAGAAGCTCGTTTAATGGGAGCTGAGTTAAAAAAAGCAGCAGAAGAACAATATCAGAAAGCGCAAGAAGAAGTAGATGATTTGAATAAAGAAGAATCTAATATTCAACAACCTACTGTTCCTGAAACACCAGCGGAACCTGAAAAGCCGGTTGAACCAGAACAACCAGTAGAACCAGAAAAGCCTAAGGATCCTGTAATTGATTGGAATGATCCTAATTTAAATCCTGATTATGATAATGAAGGTGAATTGCCATATGTACCAAAAGTAGCAGAGATGGATGAAAAACCAGCTTACTATTTATCTGATGAACAATGGGAGGCTGCATATGGTGGTACAGCAATAGAAGAAGAGGCTCCTGCTAAAACTAGATGAATTTTAGTTAAAAGAAAGTAAAAATTTACTTTCTTTTTTTTTATAATATGGTAAAATTAATATATAAGATATCATAGGAGTGGTATATATGATCAAGAAAAATAACAAAGGTTTTACAATGATTGAAATAATAGGAGCAGTTATTATTATAGGAGTATTATTATTAATTGCTGTTCCAGCCGTATCTAGGATGATGAGGCAATTTAGGGAAGAGTATTATGTCAGTTTAGAAGATACGGTTACATCTTCAGCAAAAGAATTTTTTACTGATAATAGAATATATCGCCCAGAAGGATTATTACGTTCTAGTTATGTTAATGTAAGTGAGCTTATAAATAGTAAATATGCTGAAAGTTTGCTTGATTACAAAGGAAATAGTTGTTCTTTAGAAGATAGGGAAAGTTATGTAGTAGTGGTTTATCGTGGAGAAGATGATTATCAATACAAAGCTTGTATCACTTGTAATGGGGATGATTATATAAGTAATAATGTAGATAATTATTGTGATCCAGCATGGCTAAGTAATGATAATATAAAGTATGATTTTGGAAATAATGAAGATATTTATATATACTATAATACCTCTCGTGAGTCAATAAGAGAAAAATTAATGAGAACTTTAAATATAGTTAAATATAATGATAATGGTGATGAATTAGATCGAGTGTTAGCAGAGGAAAGTGAAGATGAATTATTACCAACTAATATTGATGAACTTGATACAACTCCAATATTAGATTCTGACAATAAAAAAGAGTTTATCTTAAAATATGCTGATAAAAATACAAGTGATCCCAATGATGTAACAGAATTAAAAGCTATTGTTTATCGTCATAAGGCACCTACAATAACTATAAAAAAGACTAGTGATAACACAGATTATACTACGGGAACTTGGAGTAACGGAGTAATAATAACATTAACAACTAATGATAACTTTTTTAACTTAAGCGGAACAAGTGTAGGAAGTTTTCAATGGTATGTAGATGGTGGATGGAAAGATATTCCTTGTAGTATGACATCAAGTAATTCTTGTAGTGTAGCAATAAAAGAGAATGTAAACGATAATTATAAATTTAGAATAGTAACTAATGAGGGAAATATTTCAGATGAAACAGGTAATTATTTAATAAAAGTAGATATAGATAAACCAACAGTAGCAATTGATCCTAATGGTGATGAACCAATTGTAACAGTTGGTAGTACTAGTGCTGATATTAATTTTAAACTAACTACTAGTGATACTGGTGGTAGTGGTATCAAATCTAGAAAATATGCCATTAGTACTAGTAGTACTACAGCACCAACTAGTTTTACAAGTTTTTCAACGAATATAATAAATGTATCTAGAACTATGACTGGTAATAGGTATTATGTATGGGCTCAAGTAGAAGATAATGCAGGAAATATATCAACTGAAGTTTATCCATCAAGAGCTTTTCATATGAAATATGAGATAAGATTTAATGCCAATGGTGGTAGTGGTGCTCCATCCACTCAATATAAATATCATGGAAATAATTTAACTTTATCATCAACTAAACCAACAAGAACAGGATACGATTTTGTAGGATGGAGTACATCAAGTAGTGCATCGAGTGCTACTTATAGTGCTGGAGGTACTTATTCTTCTAATAGTGCAACAACTCTTTATGCAGTATGGAAAGCAAGAACATATACGGTAACATTTAATGCTAACGGAGGTAGTGTAGATCCAGATAGTAAATCAGTAACTTATAATTCAACTTATGGTACGTTACCAACTCCAACTAGAACTGGATATACATTTGCTGGCTGGTATACATCTTCTAGTAATGGGACTCAAATTACATCTAGTTCTAGGGTATCAATTACGAGCAATCAAACTTTATATGCTCATTGGACAATAAATAGTTATACGGTAACATTTAATGCTAATGGAGGTAGTGTAAGTCCAAGTAGTTCTCAAGCTAATTATAATAGTAACGTAACTTTACCAACTCCATCAAGAGCTAATTATCGATTTGATGGATGGTATACATCAATTAGTGGAGGTAACCGTGTAGGTGGTGGTGGCAATAGTTATAAAGTAACTGGTAACACTACTTTATATGCTCACTGGACCGCTGATAGTTATACTATTACTTTTAATGCCAATGGGGGTAGGGTAAGTCCAACACAATTATCTGCAAGTTATAATGGTTACATTACTTTACCAACACCAACAAGAAGTGGATATTCTTTTAAAGGATGGTATACAGCTTCTAGTGGAGGAAGCAAAGTAGGAGATGCAGGAGCTAGTTATAAAGTAACGTATTCAAGAACTTTATATGCACAATGGGGTTATGATGTTGATGGCCATACTCACGTGTATACAGCAAGAAGTGCTGCTAGTAATATGAGAGTAGTTAATTATAATGTTAGAGCTTGGCCTTGGAGTATTGTAGGAACTAATAAATATGGTTGTAGTACTGCTAATCCATCTAATCCTAATACATGTATAGCTGATAGTCAAGAAGAGGACGGAGTATGGTCTGGTTACTATGTAACATGTAAATTCTGTGGTGAACAGTCTGGAAAAAGTACTTGGTGTCCAGTTCACGATGGAGGATCACAAGCAAAAGGAGGAGGCGGTGCATATCGTGAAATATGTGACGCAACAGCAAAAAAATATTCATCTAATACATGTGAACGTGGAGTTATAGAAGGATGGACTAAAGTAAATAAATCTGGAAATTAGAAATCGTAATGATTTCTTTTTTCTTTTTATTAAACATATACTTATGATATAATATATAGTAGGAAGTGATAAGATGAGAGTAGTTGTAAGTGCTGGTGGTACAGGTGGACATATTTATCCCGCTTTAGCTATTATTGATAAAATAAAAGAAATGGACAAAAATAGTGAAATATTATATATTGGTACTACTGATCGTATGGAAGCTACTATTGTTCCTAAAACTGGTATTAATTATATCGGTATAGAAATGAAAGGATTAAATAGAAAAGCTATTTTAAAAAACTTTAAAGTGTTATCTATTTATTTGAAAGCTAAGAAAAAAATAAAAAAAGTATTATTAGATTTTAAACCAGATATTGTTTTGGGGGTAGGGGGATATATTACTTTACCAGTTATTGAAGTAGCTACTAAGTTAAAAATAAAAACTTTTATACATGAACAAAATTCTATTCCGGGATTATCTAATAAAATATTAAGTCGCAAAGTGGATAAGATAGGAGTGTCGTTAGAAGATAGTATTAAATATTTTGATCCTAAGAAAACAGTTTTCACTGGTAATCCTAGAAGTGAGGAAGTAATTAAAGCTAAACCTTTAATAAAGAGTAAATATGGATTAAGTGTTAATAAAAAGCTAGTGTTAATTGTTATGGGAAGTCTAGGATCTATGACTATCAATCAAAAATTAAAAGAAATAATTCCACTATTTAATAAATGTAAATATGAAGTTCTTTTTGTAACAGGGAAGAATTATTATGATGAATATAAGAAAATACCTAATATTCCATCTAATGTTAAAATAGTCCCTTATTTAGATGATATGTTATCAGTAATGAAGAGAACAGATTTGATGGTAACAAGAGCAGGGGCTTCCACAATTGCAGAAATTACAGCAATAGGTATCCCTAGTATTTTAATACCTTCACCATACGTTACTCATAATCATCAATATAAAAATGCTTTAGTATTAGAAAAGAAGAAAGCAGCTATTATTATTGAAGAAAAAGATTTAGAAGGTAATTTATTAATTAAAACTATAGATGAAGTATTAAATGATCCTCAAAAATATGATATAATGAAAAAGAATAGTGAGAACTTAGGAATCAAAAATAGCTCTTCTAAAATATATGAAATAATAAAAGAACTTGTAAATGAGGGTTAATATGAAAGAACATATAAATAAGATAAAACAGATGGATATAGGAAAAGTGATAGAAAATGTTTCTTTAAAAGAACATACAACTTATAAAGTAGGTGGCATCGCTAGTTGCTTTGTTTATCCGACGAATACCAAGAAATTAATTAAATTATTAAAATATATTAAACAAAATAAAATTAAATATAAAGTATTAGGGAATGGTTCTAATACTTTGTTTAGCGATAATACATATGAAGGAGTTATCATTAAATTAGATCGTTTTGATGAGATAGAAGTGAAAGATAATATTATTGTAGTTGGAGCTGGTTATAATTTAATGAAATTAGCTAGTTTTGCTATGAGAAAATCTTTAGCAGGATTAGAATTTGCAAGCGGTATTCCTGGAACTGTTGGTGGAGCTGTTTATATGAATGCTGGAGCTTATAAAAGTGATATGGGATATATTGTTAAACGTGTGAAAGTATTAACACCTGATTATCGTGTAATTACGATGACAAATAGGGAATTAGATTTTCATTATCGTACTTCTTTCTTTCAAAAAAATCCTGGTTATATTTGTTTGGAAGCAACGATTGGATTAACCAAAGGTAAAAAGGAAGAATTATATAAAGTTAACCAAGAACGAAAGAAAAGAAGATTAGAAACACAACCATTAGAATATCCATCCGCAGGATCTGTTTTTAGAAATCCAGAAGGACTTTTTGCTGGAAAATTAATTGAAGATTTAGGATTAAAGGGACTTATTAGAGGGGGAGCCCAAATTAGTAATAAGCATGCTAACTTTATTATAAATAAAGGAAATGCTAAAGCAAGCGATATTAAAGAGTTAATTGAGTTTACTCAAGAAGCTGTGTTAGACAAGTATAATATTAAACTAAAAGTAGAACAAGAATTTGTTAATTGGGAGTAATTATATGGCTAAAAAAATCAAGAAAAAGACAAAAATAAAATTTATTCCAATTTTGATATTTCTATTATTAATTGTAATAGTATTTTTTCTTGTATCTTGGTTTTTAAAAGTGAAAATTAAAAATATATATATTTATAATAATTCCATTGTTAGTGATCAGGAAATCATTGAATTAGCCGATCTAGAAAATTATCCTAGCTTTTTAAAAACTTCTACTAAAAAAGTAGAAGAAAAGATAGAAAATAATCCTTATATTAAAGAAGCAACAGTAAAAAGAGGATTTCTAGCTGTATTTAATATTTATGTTACTGAGTATGATCTGTTATTTGTAAATTCTAATACTAATAAAATAGTAGTAGATACGGATAAGGAAGTTCCTATGATTAACGATGTTTTTTTACCAGTTCTTGTTAATTATGTACCTGACAAAGTATTTGAAAAGTTTATAAATGAAATGAAAAATGTCGATGATGAGATATTAGATAAAATATCACATATTGAATATATGCCTAATGATTATGATGAAGAAAGATTTTTATTATATATGAATGATGGAAATAGTGTATATGTAACTATTACAAGATTTGAATTAATTAATAAATATAATGAAATATATCCTACTTTAGGTGGTAAAAAAGGAATACTTTATTTAGATTCTGGAAATCATTTTGAAATAAAGCAATAATTTATTGGGGTAATATAGGTGATAGTATGAATAATAAGGGTATGATGAGAATTAAATTATTAGCAGTGATTTTAATTATTGGATTAGTAAGTTTTGTAGTTATTCCTAGTCTATATAATTATTATAAAAACAAAAAAAATGAGGATTATATTAATATTGCTTTAGAATATATTAACGAAGTTAAAACTAATATAAGTTCTTTATCATTTAAACAAATACCATTGGAAAATGAAGCATTATTAGTTAAATTGTCTAGTTTAGATTTAGATAAAAAATCTCCATATGGAACTTTTCAAGATGAATATAGTTATGTAATAGTTTTAAATAAAGGAAATTACTATGACTATTATTTTGCATCTACTGATTCCGCTAATTATGGTATACCTTTAATAGGAGAAAAAGAATTAACTAAGGAATCAGTAGTATATGGTAAGTCTAAATTAACTAATATAGAGAAAGCTAGTAATATCAAATCTTTATATGTTGCTAATACAGTTTTTGAAGTAAGTAATGATACCAAAGAGGATGATGTTAATCTATTATTGTCTCCTGTATCAGGAGAACTTACAGTATCTTATGATTTTATGGAAGATGTTCATGATATCTATGATACTTTAGTAAAAAATATAGATACATCGATTTATAATAAAGAAGCGACTATTAATAATGGAGTATTAAAATATGATAATAAAGAATTAGCTAGTAATTATGATAAAGATATCAGTGGTATGTTTAGATATTTATCTTTTCCTAATAATGATGAAAAATTATATTATGCTAGTTTTGTTAGTTATACATCTAATTATGTAGCAGGGGTTATTAACGAGAGTGGAGATTATTCTAGTAAGAATATTGTTTTTGATTCCATACCAACTATTGCTATGAATAAAAGCGCTAAAGTAGTTAATGATGATAATAAGAATTATTTAATGTGGAATATGATGGCAATATATCCTAATAATGATAATTATACTATTAGTGAATGTGGTGCAATAATATTGAAGGATAATAATGCAACTAATGTAGATTTGACTTTGGATACTCCTAATGTTTTAGTTGGTAAATCTAATAATAATTGCGAACTTGGGAATATTTTTGCTATTAGAAAAGATAATATAAGTGTTAATGATAGATGGTTTGCAAGAGGATATATAAAGTATACGGATAAGTTAGGTAATGAATATGTTAATTATAGTAAGGATGTTGTATCTGCATTAGTAAAATAGTAAGTGTAAAGCAACTTGAAAATAGTTGCTTTTTTATTGAAATTTACCTGAGATCAGTTGATAATATATCTAAGATAAATAATAGTGGAGGGTAGTAAATGAAACAAAAAAATATAGTAATAGGAATAATGTGTATAGTGGTATGTATCATGGTAATAGGATTTGCAGCATTTAGTACAACATTAAATATAAGTGGAACATCGAGTATCGAATCGAATTGGAGCGTAGTATTTATGAATATTCAAGAGTTAAGTAAAACAAGTGGAGTAACGATAAATAATGCTCCTTCAGCAAGTGGAACAACAGCAACGTTTGATATAAGTTTAGAAAGTCCAGGGGACTCTATAGAATATCAAATCACAGTAGCAAATCAAGGGACACTAGATGCCATAATAGAGGATATAGAAACAACAGAAACAGAAAATAGTGCATTATTATTTGAAGTAAGTGGAATCAATAAAGGAGATAAGTTAGCAAAAAGTACACAAACTACCTTTAATATTAAGATAAGTTATGATAGTAGTGTAACAAGTCAACCAGAAGAGTTAAATAAAACATTAACAATAAATATAACCTATGTCCAAGATGTAGGACAAGCAATAGAACCGGATTTAGAACCAACATTAGTAAATGCAATATTAAGAGACAATGAAGAACAAGCAGATACTGGTATAGATTTTAGTAAGACAAGTGAAGAAGATGGAACAAAAGGATTATATTATACAAGTACAAACACAGAGGATAATAAAACAACGTATTATTTTAGAGGAGCAGTAGAGAACAATTATGTAAGTTTTGCAGGATTTTACTGGAGAATAATAAGGATAAATGAAGACTCTAGTATTAGGCTGATCTATCAAGGAACAACACCTAATGCAACAAATGATGCAGCAACAATAGGAGAAAGTGCATTTAATAGTAATAGTGATGATAATGCATATATAGGATATATGTATGGTGAAGTAGGAAGTAGTAGTTATTCAGCAACCCATGCAAACACTAATGATAGTACCATAAAAGGAGTGCTAGACTCTTGGTATGAAAATAACTTGTTAACCAATTATTCTAGTTATTTAGCAGATGCAGGATTTTGTGGAGATAGAAGTTTATCTAGTGGGACAGGTATTGGAACCAATGAAACATCTTATGGAGCATACAATAGATTAGTAAATGAATATCAACCACAATTTGCATGTCCACAGAATAATGATTTATATACGACAAATAGTAGTACTAAAGGGAATAAAGCATTAGAATATCCAATAGGATTGATAACCCTAGATGAAGTCATGTATGCAGGAGGATATGCTAATATTAATGAAAGTTATTATTTATATACAGGATATGATTATTGGACAATGTCCCCTTGGTACTTCGACGGGTCGAATGCTAGTGGGTGTTACGTTCCTTTGGGCGGTGCCTTGTTCCTCAACGCCGTGCATTTCGATGGCGGGGCTCGCCCGGTCATCAATCTGAAATCTGGAATAGAGATAACAGGCGGAGATGGAACGAGTTCTAATCCATATATAATTAAAACTAATTAATTTAAATTAAAGATGCTATGCATCTTTTTATATTGTACGTTTGTTTGTAATATGATATAATTATTTAGAAGGTGAATTGTATGTATAATTATATGATTGGTAAAGTAACTGAAGTTAGTAGTAATTATGTAGTATTAGAGTGTTCTGGAATAGGTTATACAATAAATACTCCTAATCCTTATTCTTTTCAAGAAGGTAATGAATATAAAATATATGTATATCAAGTGGTAAAAGAAGATGAATTATCTTTATATGGATTTAAAACAATAGAAGAGAAAGAACTATTTTTAAAACTGATTAGTGTCAAAGGATTAGGACCTAAAATGACTTTACCAATTTTGGCAACGGGTTCTGTTGGGGGAGTAATCGATGCTATTGAGAGAGAAAATCTTTTATATTTGAGAAAATTTCCTAAAATAGGAGATAAGTTAGCTAAACAAATTATCTTAGATTTAAAAGGTAAATTAGGAATAGTATCAACACTTGAATTAAATGATAATAGTTATGAAGAACTGATTGAAGTATTAAAAGGATTAGGATATAAAGAAAAAGAATTTAAATCCGTTATTCCTAAAGTTAATAATGAGTTATCGATAGAAGATCAAGTAAAAGAAGCATTAAAATTATTACTAAAATAGAGGTGATGAATGATGAATGACAACAAGATTTTAAGTAGTGAAGAGCAAGTTGATGATGTATATGAAGAAAATATTAGACCTAGTTTATTTAAAGATTATATCGGTCAATCGGATGTGAAAGAAAATATAAAAGTTTTTGTTGAAGCGGCTAAAATGCGAGATGAGAGTCTTGATCATGTGTTATTATATGGTCCACCAGGATTAGGTAAAACAACACTTGCTTATATTATTGCTAACGAACT